>NZ_JASCQQ010000006.1:0-79288 GCF_030012485.1 Halomonas rhizosphaerae | reverse complement strand
GAAGGTGGATCGAGAGGTCTGCTGGAGGTATCACGAGTGCGAATGCTGACATGAGTAACGACAAGGGGAGTGAAAAACTCCCCCGCCGGAAGACCAAGGGTTTCTGTTCGACGCTAATCGGAGCAGAGTGAGTCGGCCCCTAAGGCGAGGCCGAAAGGCGTAGTCGATGGGAAACGGGTCAATATTCCCGTACCTCACTGTATTGCGATGGGGGGACGAAGAAGGCTAGGTGAGCCAGGCGTTGGTTGTCCTGGTGAAAGTCAGTAGGCTGGGGAGTCAGGCAAATCCGGTTCCCCAAGGCCGAGAGACGAGACGAACTGACCACGGTCAGGAAGTCATCGATGCCACGCTTCCAGGAAAAGCCTCTAAGCTTCAGATACAGTGGGACCGTACCCCAAACCGACACAGGTGGTCAGGTAGAGAATACCCAGGCGCTTGAGAGAACTCGGGTGAAGGAACTAGGCAAAATGGTGCCGTAACTTCGGGAGAAGGCACGCCGGCATAGGGTGACGGGACTTGCTCCCCGAGCCTGAACCGGTCGAAGATACCAGGTGGCTGCAACTGTTTATTAAAAACACAGCACTCTGCAAACGCGCAAGCGGACGTATAGGGTGTGACGCCTGCCCGGTGCCGGAAGGTTAAGTGATGGTGTTAGCTCACGCGAAGCTCCTGATCGAAGCCCCGGTAAACGGCGGCCGTAACTATAACGGTCCTAAGGTAGCGAAATTCCTTGTCGGGTAAGTTCCGACCTGCACGAATGGCGTAATGATGGCCACGCTGTCTCCACCCGAGACTCAGTGAAATTGAAATCGCAGTGAAGATGCTGTGTACCCGCGGCTAGACGGAAAGACCCCGTGAACCTTTACTATAGCTTCACACTGGACGCTGATGTTGCTTGTGTAGGATAGCTGGGAGGCTTGGAAACCCGGACGCCAGTTCGGGTGGAGCCAACCTTGAAATACCAGCCTGGCATCATTGGCGTTCTAACTCAGGTCCGTGATCCGGATCGAGGACCGTGTGTGGTGGGTAGTTTGACTGGGGCGGTCTCCTCCCAAAGCGTAACGGAGGAGCACGAAGGTACCCTCAGCACGGTTGGAAATCGTGCATTGAGTGCAAGAGCATAAGGGTGCTTAACTGCGAGACAGACACGTCGAGCAGGTACGAAAGTAGGTTCTAGTGATCCGGTGGTTCTGTATGGAAGGGCCATCGCTCAACGGATAAAAGGTACTCCGGGGATAACAGGCTGATACCGCCCAAGAGTTCACATCGACGGCGGTGTTTGGCACCTCGATGTCGGCTCATCACATCCTGGGGCTGAAGTCGGTCCCAAGGGTATGGCTGTTCGCCATTTAAAGTGGTACGCGAGCTGGGTTTAGAACGTCGTGAGACAGTTCGGTCCCTATCTGCCGTGGGCGTTGGATGTTTGAGAAGTGCTGCTCCTAGTACGAGAGGACCGGAGTGGACGCACCTCTGGTGTTCCGGTTGTCACGCCAGTGGCATTGCCGGGTAGCTATGTGCGGACGGGATAACCGCTGAAAGCATCTAAGCGGGAAGCCCCCTTCAAGATGAGACATCCCCGAGGCCTCGAGCCTCCTGAAGGGCCCAGCGAGACCAGCTGGTTGATAGGCCGGGTGTGGAAGCGCTGCAAGGCGTTGAGCTAACCGGTACTAATGGCCCGTGAGGCTTGACCATATAACACCCAAGCGGTCTGCCGATGGCGACCGACAGCCGGATACGACGAGACGTTCTCGCCAGCATGATTCACCGTTTTTCGCCTGACGACCATAGCGTGCGGGAACCACCTGATCCCATGCCGAACTCAGCAGTGAAACCGCTCAGCGCCGATGGTAGTGTGGGGCCTCCCCATGCGAGAGTAGGTCATCGTCAGGCACTTATTCCGAGAAAACCCCGTGTTCGAAAGAGCACGGGGTTTTTTCATGTGCGGCACTCACGCCGTTACATGATGTTGCAAGCCGGAGTGGAAAGGTCGTCTGGCAGCGGCTAGGGTTTTTCTGCACGACCCCAATGGACCTGGACGTCTCAGAAGGAGATGAGCATGAAGAACACCATGATGCGCAAGCTTGGCCTGGCCCTGTTGATCGCCATGCTGGGTGTCGGCCTGGCGGCCTGCGAAGAGGAGCAGGGGCCGGCCGAGGAGGCAGGCGAGAATATCGACGAGTCCATGGACGAGATGGGCGAAGAAATGGAAGAAGCGGGCGAGGAGATGGAAGAGACGGCCGAGGACGCCCAGAACTGATCGCCCCCCCTCGGTGGTGGAACATAGAAAAGGCCGGGCACCATGCCCGGCCTTTTACGTCTCGACCTGTCACTCCGTGGGGGTCAGGCGCCGGGGTTCTGCTCGATCCCCTGCAGGTACCAGGGGGCGCCGTCGCGCAGTTGGCGGGTCAGGTGCCAGGTCTCGTTGAACTCGTTCTCTTCCCCGTTCTCGGCGATGATGCCGTGGAAGATCACCGTGGCCTCGGCCTCCTGGCCCACTTCGCGGATGTCGCCGAGTTCGGCGAACAACCGCACGATCTCGGTGCGATTGTTGGCCGGCTGCCGGTCACGCTCCTCACGCAGCAGGTTGTAGAGCTCCGGCGTCACGTACTCCTGGATGCCGGCGAAGTCGTTGTTATCCCAGGCGCGCTGCAGGGTCATGAAATGCTCCTTGGCGCCGCCGAGGAAGCGTTCCCGGTCGAACCACTCGGGTTCCGAGGCGAAGGCGGCTCCGCTGCCCAGTGGTGCCTGCTCGGCCTGGAAGCGCTGGGGACCGGCGTTGGCATCCGGCTGGCCGGGGCCACCGGCCATGGCCAGCCGGCGCCGGGCCAACAGCTTGAAGAGCAGGAAGGCCACGCCGGCGACCAGCAGGATGTCCATCAGGCGCAGTTCGTCGAAGGCGCCACCGAAGAAGAGCGCAGCGAGCAGGCCGCCGGCGAGCAGGCCACCGAGCATGCCGCCCATCCGTGAGCCGGGGCGCGCCTGGGTGGCGCGGTTGCCGGCGGCCTGGTTCTGGGTGGCGGCGGGCTGCTGCTCCACGGTACGGGACTGGCTGCCGAAGCTCTTGCCGCCACCCAGGCGGCGGGCATCGGCATGGTCCACGGCCAGGCCGAAGCCCAGCACGCCGACCACGAGCATGACGAGAAGGTGACGCATCGGGGAGTTCTCCATCGGGGAAGGGGTCAGAAAGGGTCGGAAGCGTCCATTCTAGCGGCTATGCTGGTCAGCCACGACCACTAAAGTGAGGGAGGCCGCCGCTGGCTGCCTAATTCGCGAAAGGCCGGGCAAAGTGCCCGGCCTTTCACATATAGGCTAGCTACCGCTGTGATGGGGCAGGCGCCAGTCTCCGGTACGGTGATCACTGAGGTCCTCATGACTTGGCGCCAAGTCAAAGACCCTCTGACGGAGCATGGTCCTGGTCTTGTGCGGGCAACGGCGCGAGGTACGGACGTCATCCAGTTGGCGCGGGTCAGGCCCATCTCGCGATTCAGTTGGCGAAGCAGCAGGGAGCGTCGCCATCGGAAGTGACACACCCCCGTCGAAATACGGCGGTGAGCTGGCGGCCCTTGGCTGCTTAGAAAGGCGGCTGTCGGGGTTAACGTTTGTTCATGAGCTTGAATCATAGACGGTTGTAGTCGTCTTTTCATGTCCTATGAAATAGTCGGGCTATGTTCATTAGCGCACAGAAAGCGTCTTATTTACCTCCTATGCTCTACTTGTGAGTGGTAAGGGAAGTGCCTGAACTGAACGAGCATCTTGCATCATTCGCCGACAATTCTGCGGCGTCTTCCTCATAAGATGCATGACAGCTGGCCATAGGCAAGCTAATGCATAAGGAGAAAAGGATGAAAAGGACCGCAATTGCTATCGCAGTTGGCGCCCTAAGTATCGGGATTTCCCAAGGCCTCCTTGCCGAGGAGGAGAGTGCGCAGCAAAACGAACAGCAGAAGATGAACCAGGAAGGCGGTGAAATCGGCCAGGAATCGCAAGGTCAGGGAACCGAGGTTCGCGTCGAGGGAGAGCCGGCTGATGTCAATGTCGAGCAAGAGCCGGCTGAAATTCGGGTTGAGCAACAGTCGCCGGATGTGACTGTCGAGCAACAGCCCCCCAAAGTCACCATCGAGCAGCCGGACCCCAACGTTACTGTCGAACAGGCCGAGCCCAACGTCACAGTCGAACAGACAGGTGAAGCCGACGTAGAGGTTGAGCGCGCCGAAGAGGCCGAGGCAGAAATGCGTGATCCGGATGAAGAGGATCCAGCGCAAGAGGATCCAGAACAGAACTCTCAGGACCACCAGTCCGCAGATGGCAATGACCTGACCAACATGAAGGTCAGCGAGATCGAAGGCTATGCCGTCTATAGCCAGGAAGACGATGATGAAATCGGTGACGTGGAACGTGTGGTTCGCGACACCCAGAATAACGATATCTATGTCGTGATTTCTCAAGGAGGCTTCCTCGGTTTCGGCAAGGACGAGATGGGCTACAAGCTGGATGATTTACAGATTCGCAACGATGACGAGCTCGTGGTTCGCTCAAGCGATGATGGCGAATCCGGCGACTATGGTAGCGACAAATACGAGGATCTCGACGGCAACCAGACCCTTAGTGAGGCTATGCAGCGCAACTGAGCGCAGAACGCTGGGCAGCTATGGATTGTTCATGAGGGCCTGAACCATGGCATGAACGGCCATGCGATGAATGGCGCGGCCTCGACCGCGCTTTTTTTAATCGGTCTTTTAGCTTTTGCTTTATGTATGTATTGCCGTTGTGGTTTCGCCATCCATACCGCCTTCTGGATCATCATTACCGATGGCAGTACGCCGTGATGATGCGAGATCGCATCTCCGTGCCGCCTCAGTTAGCGGGTGTCACGGACACAAAGGAATTGAAATCATGAAAATGCGTGCCTCATCCACTGCCATGAACCGTTCGCAAGACCTCTGGCGGCAGTCCGCCACGACGTTGGCGGCCCTCATCAAATCCGGTGATGTATCGAGCCGCGAGGTGGTTGATGCGCATCTGGGGAGGATCGAAGCGGTCAATCCGATGCTCAATGCCGTTACTGTCATGTTGCGCACGTCGGCGCGTGAGGCGGCGGATGCGGCGGATGTCCGTCGCAAGAAGAAGGGCAAGCGCGATCTGCCGCCCCTGCACGGGGTGCCGATCACCGTGAAGGAGAACATCGATTGCGTCGGCACCCCGACCACCTTCGGCCTGGCCGTGAATGCCAATGCGTTGCCGGAGCAGGATGCGCCGGTCATCGAGCGGATGCGCGCCGCCGGCGCCATTCTTATCGGGCGCACCAATATGCCGGAAATGGGCCTGCGGGTCTCCACGAGTAACCCGTTCAGAGGGCTGACACGCAATCCATGGAACGCCCAGCTGACTGCCGGTGGCAGTAGTGGTGGGGAAGGTTCTGCGGTGGCGTCTGGCATGTCACCGCTGGGGATTGGCAACGACATCGGGGGGTCACTGCGTAATCCCGCCTTCTGCTGTGGTGTCGCGGCGCTGAAGCCCACCCAGGGACGAGTGCCCTACGGTGGTGCTGGAGACGGTTTCCTGAGTGCCCAGGTGATGCTGACGGATGGCCCCATCGCGCGCAGTGTGGCCGATCTCAGGCTCGTGCTGGAACTGGTTCACCGGCAGCACGTTCGTGACCCCCGTTCGGTCACGGTAGCGTTGGAAGGCCCCCGCATGGCCCGTCGTGTGGCCATGGTCACCTCACTGCCCGGTAGCGTGCTTGATCCCGCGATTGTCGCCAGCGTGAGGGCGGCAGGGAGTGCGCTTGCTTCCGCCGGTTACCAGGTGGAGGAGGCGATCCCGCCGGAAATCGAGCTGATCAACCATCTCTGGACGCAGTTCCAGATGTACGACCTGAGCCTCACGGCCGAGTCGATACGCCCCCTGCTCAGCGCGGAGGTGGCGGTGCTCATGGATGCCCTGATCGCGAAGGTCGACCCGTCGGTGACACATGCCAAGCTGCATCAGGAGCGTTCGCGTCTTGGCCGGGCCTGGTCGACGTTCTTTGCACAATATCCGATTGTCCTCGGACCCGTCTGGCCTTCGGCGCCGTTCGCGCATGACGCTGATGTCGCCTCTCCCGCTGGCAGTCAGTTGATGCTGGACATGCAGTGGTTCGTGACCCCCGGCAACCTGCTGGGCATCCCTGCAACGATAGTGCCGACCAGGCCTATCGATGATGCACCGATGACCGTTCAGCTGTATGCCGATCGCTTTCGTGACGACCTGGTATTGGAGGCTGCCGAGATCATCGAGACGGTATTCGGTCCCAGCACGCCGGTGGACCCTTTCGTGGTATAAGCCGGCGACTGCCCGAGCATGACGCAAAGGTGACGTATCGGAGGTTCTCCCTCATGCTGTGCAGCCACGACCACTAAAGAGGGGGAGGCCGCCGATGCGCCTGATGCGAGAGAAGAGCCTGCTGCTGATCGTCGACCTGCAGGCCGGCCTGCTGCCGGTCATCGAACATGGCGACCAGGCGGTGACCGAGGCCGCCTGGCTGGGCGGCATGGCCGGCGAGCTCGAGGTGCCGGTGTGGGTCACCGAGCAGTATCCCGAGGGGCTGGGGGGCAGCGAGCCGCGGCTGCTCGAGGCGTTGCCGGCGCACCGCCTCTGGCACAAGGTCCACTTCGATGCCCATGCCGAGCCGGCCTTCGCCGAGGCCATGGCCGCCGCTGGTCGTCGCCAGGTGGTGCTGTGCGGCACCGAGGCGCATATCTGCGTGATGCAGACCGGCCTGGGCCTGCTCGAGGCGGGCTACGAGGTCTACTGGCTGGTGGAGGCCTGCGCCAGCCGGCGGGCCGCCGAGGCGCGGCTGGCCAAGGAGCGGATGGTCCAGGCCGGTGCGGTCCCGGTGAGTGCCGACATGGTCGCCTACGAGTGGTTGCACCGCTGTGACGACGAGCGCTTCAAGCAGGCCCACCGCCGCTTCCTCCGGGGCCGCTCGGCACGCCCCCTGGTCTTTACCGGATAGCCCTCAGGTGGCGCCCTCGGCGCGGGTGAAGACCAGGGTATCGCCCTCCGACAGGGCGGCATTGTAGGTGTAGCCCGCCACGTCGAAGTCCTTGAGGCCCTCGGGGTCGTAAAGGCGCTCGCGGATCATCCAGGCGGCCATCAGGCCGCGGGCCTTCTTGGCATAGAAGCTGATGATCTTCAGCTTGCCGTTCTTCTCGTCCTTGAACACCGGGGTGATCACCCGCGCCTCGAGCCGTTTCGTGTCGATCGCCTTGAAGTACTCGTTGGAGGCCAGGTTGACCAGCACCGGGCTGCCGCTCGCCGCCACGGCGCGGTCGAGCTCCCTGGTGAGGGTCTCCTTCCAGAAGGCGTAGAGGTCGCGACCGGCGGGGTTCTCGAGCCGGGTTCCCATCTCCAGGCGATAGGGCTGGATCAGGTCCAGGGGGCGCAGCAGGCCGTAGAGGCCGGAGAGGATACGCAGATGCTCCTGGGCGAAGGCGTTGTCGTCGTCGCTGAAGGTGTCCGCCTCGAGCCCCACATAGACGTCGCCCTGAAAGGCCTGGGCGGCGGGCTTGGCGTTCTCGGGCGTGAAGGGGGTGTGCCACTCGGCGAAGCGGGCGGCATTGAGCCCGGCCAGCTTGTCGCTGATGCCCATCAGCTCGCTGAGCCGTTGGGGCGAGTAGTCGCGCAGGATCTCGATCAGCTCGCGGCTGCGGTCGAGATGCTCCGGCTGGGTGTGCAGGGTCGTGGTGGCCGGGGTCTCGAAGTCCAGCGTCTTGGCGGGCGAGATCACGCTCAGCATTGGGGGCGCTCCTGTGCCTGAAGGGGGATGGCCTGACAGCAGTCGAGGCCAGTATACCAAGCGGCCCGGGGGCGATGGGCTATCGGGGTGATAGCCCGTCGCGCCGGCGCTGCCGGGTCAGGGCGCGGGATTGGGGATGCGCTGGTGAACCGCCTCGATGGCCTCCAGCACCTCGGCGTCGAGCCGCAGGGACTCGCTGGCCAGGTTGCTCTCCAGCTGCTCCATGGTGGTGGCGCCGATGATGTTGCTGGTGAGGAAGGGTCTCGAGTTGACGTAGGCCAGGGCCATCCGGGCCGGGTCCAGGCCATGCTCGCGGGCGATCCCCACGTAGGCGGCGGTCGCCTCCTCGGCCATCGGATTGGTGTAGCGCTGGAAGCGCTCGAACAGGGTCAGGCGGGCGCCGGCGGGGCGGGCGCCATCCAGGTACTTGCCGGAGAGCGTGCCGAAGGCCAGCGGCGAGTAGGCCAGCAGCCCCACCCGCTCGCGGTGGGCGATCTCGGCCAGCCCCACCTCGAAGGTGCGGTTGAGCAGGCTGTAGGGGTTCTGGATGCTCGCGACCCGGGGCAGGCCCAGGGTGTCGGCCAGGTGCAGGGCACGCATTACGCCCCATGGCGTATCGTTGGAGAGCCCGATGGCGCGCACCTTGCCGGCATCTACCAACGCCTTGAGTGCGGACAGTGTCTCCTCCAGCGGTGTGGCGTCCTCCTCCTCGTCGTGCTCGTAGCCGAGCCTGCCGAAGAAGTTGGCCTTCCGGTCGGGCCAGTGCAACTGGTAGAGATCGACATAGTCGGTCTGCAGCCTTGTGAGGCTCTCGTCGATGGCCTGGTGGAGGTGCTCGCGGGTGTGCCGCGGACCGCCGCGGATATGCGCGAGGCCGGGACCGGCGGCCTTGGTGGCGATGATCACGTCATCGCGGCTGCCCCGACGCTTCAGCCAGCTGCCGATATAGGCCTCGGTGCGCCCCTGGGTCTCGGCCTCGGGAGGCACCGGATACATCTCGGCGGTGTCGATGAAGTCGATGCCGAAGGCCACGGCACGGTCGAGCTGCTCGTGGGCCTCGGCCTCGCTGTTCTGCTCGCCGAAGGTCATGGTACCGAGGCACAGGCGGCTGACCTCGATGCCGGTATCGCCTAGCGGTCGCGTCTGCATCCGTCACTCCTGGCAGGACTGCTGAAGGGGTTGACCCGGTAGGGTAGCGGGGCCCGGGCAGGGCGGCAAATCCCGGGGTTGAGTCACTGCCGGGGCGCGCGTATGCTTGCCTCCCCGTTGCCCCGGCGGAGTCCGCAGGGCCACCGTTTTCCGCAGGGAGCGATACCGGCCACAGGAGGTGGCCGGTATCACTTCCGCACCACTGGACGCAGGGTTGTTGCCATGTCTGAGGCATCCTCACTGTTCACCCGGCTCGAGTACCGGCTTGCGCAGCAGCTGTTCCATACTCGCTGGCTGCCCCGCTCGCCACGTACCCAGCGCCTGACCATGCACCTCTTCCAGCGCTGCGCCGATGCCGGGCATCCGGCGGCGCTGTCGCAGTATGGTCATATGCTCTTCCACCGCGGTGTCAGTCCCCAGGACAAGGCCCGCGGGGCGCGCTACGTGCTCGAGGCGGCCCATGCCGGGGATGCCAAGGCCCAGTACCAGGCCGGGCAGATTCGCGAGCACGGCTGCGCCCAGTATCCACGGCGCGACGACCATGCCGTGACCTGGTATGCGCGTGCCGGCGAGGCGGGCCATCCCCTGGCGGCGACCCGCCTGGCCCGCGCCTACCGCAACGGCGAGCTGGGGCTGCCGGTGGATACCGAGAAGGCCGGGCACTGGCAGGCGCTGGCCGACCGCCTCGCCGGGCTTGCCGGTTCGCTGGACGTTGGTTCGCTGGACGCTGGTTCTATGGACAGGGCCGAAGGCGAGACGCGACACTAAGCCCTTCGCCTCCGTTGCCATCGGCCATCTCGACCAAGGACTCTCCCGCCCGTGACGCTACCCACACTGCTGGATATCGAGGCGTCCGGCTTCGGGCGCGGCAGCTACCCCATCGAGGTCGGCCTGGCCCGCGCCGATGGCAGTACCTGCGCCTTCCTCATCCAGCCGCTGGCCGAGTGGACACACTGGGACCCCAAGGCCGAGCTGCTGCACGGCATCAGTCGCGGTCGGCTGCAGCGCGAGGGCTACCCGGTGCGCCAGGTGGCCCGCTGGCTCAATGACGAGCTGGGGGAGGTCGGGATCGCCTACAGCGACAGCTGGGGCTACGACAACACCTGGCTGTCGCTGCTCTTCCACCATGCCGGCATGCTGCCGGCGTTCCGCCTGGAGGCACTGCGTATCCTGCTCAGCGAGGCGCAGCAGGCCCTGTGGAGCCGGACCAAGGAAGCCATCATCCGCGAACAGGGCATCCATCGGCACCGGGCCGGCGAGGATGCCCGCCTGTTGCAGCTCACCTACCTGCGCACCCGCGAGCTCGCCGCCGGCGCCTGACGCTCGGCCCGCGACTCGCCGCTGACCGGGAGCGGCATCCCGCCGATTCAGCCGGCCGAGGCCAGCCGGGTCTCCAGCGCATCCAGCAGCTCGGCGGGGTCGGTGGCATCGACCAGCTCGGCCCGGGTGCGGCCATTGAGGAAGCCGTGCTCCACGGTGCTGTCCAGGAAGGCCAGCAGCGGGGCATAGAAGCCGGCGGTGTCGAGCACGCCGATGGGCTTGTCGTGCAGGCCCAGGTAGTGCCAGGTCCAGGCCTCGAAGAACTCCTCCAGGGTGCCGATGCCCCCGGGCAGCACGATGAAGGCATCGGCATGGGCCGCCATGCTTGCCTTGCGATCGTGCATGTTGCGGACCCGCACCAGCTCGGTCAGGCCGTGGTGGGCCTGCTCGCGCTCGACCAGGTGGTCGGGCATCACCCCGATCGCCTCGCCGCCGGCCGCCATCACGGCATCGGCCAGCTCTCCCATCAGGCCGACGCGGGCGCCGCCGTAGACCAGGCCGTGACCGCGGCGGGCCAGCTCGGCACCGAGTCGGCGCGCCGCCTCGAGGAATTGCGGGTCACGGCCCTCCCGGGACCCCAGATAGACGCAGAATCTCGACATGTCTTTCCTCCTAAAGGCTCATCCTAGCGACCGCAGCGGGGGCTCGAAAGCCTGGAAACGCCAGGGGCGCCAAAAGGCGCCCCTGGCAGAGTGTGAGCCGCTCGGCTCAGCGCGTGCCTGTGGCATCGCGTTTCATGGCCTGGCGTAGCAGCCTCACGCCCACGCCGCTGATGCCGAGCATGCTGGCGATCAACGCGAGACTGGCAATCACATGGGTATCCAGGTACATCCGGGGTTCTCCTAGGGGGTGGTCAGGGGAGGAGGGTTGTCATGATCAGGGCAGGCAGTCGGCCACCCCGTAGTGCGCATCGAGCCACTGGCCGATGACGTTCTCGCCGCAGAGGTGATGGGCATACTGGGTGTGCAGGCAACGCACCTGGTCCCGGTTGGCGATGCCGCCGATGCCGCGCTCGGTGAGCACACCCTCGTAGCCCAGGCGGGTGACCTCGGCCTTCTGGTCCTCGCTCATGTAGGCCCAGCGGGCCGCCACATAAGCGTCGTGGCTGCGGTGGTAGGCGGCCAGGAAGTCGGGGTCCTGCTGCAGGCGGGTCTCCAGCTGCTTGATCACCCCGGCGGCCTCGATATGCGAGATCTCGACCTTGAGACGCTCGGAGCATAGCCAGTAGAGCGTCGGGAAGGGCTTGCCGTCGACGATGGGCGCCATGCGCAGCACCAGCGGGGTGCCCTCGCCGTCGGTGGCGGCCAGGGCCTCGATGCCGCGGGGTGCGCGGCCGAGCTGCTCGGCGATGATGGCCAGCTGCCGCGCGTCAGGGGCCAGGTCGGTGCGGATCACCATCGTCTTCGTCCCGTACGAACTTGTTCGAATGCCCCACGGCGAGGAAGAAGGCGCGGTTGAGCTGCTCGGGGGTGGGGACGTAGCGCCACTCCCGCTCGCAGTACTCGCCGGCCCGTGCCATCAGCACGTCATGGAGGCGATTGAACGGCGCATCATAATCGTAAGGGTCGGCGCCGAACAAGCGGATGTGGGGATAGTCGGCGAAGCGCTCGATGAAATAGCGCTCCAGGTCGGCCTCGACGGCGCGATGCCGGGGCGTGTCGTCCGGGTCCAGCCAGAGGGTATAGCGAATGGCCATGGGGGCTCCCGTCGGTGGGTGGCGGTCATGGTGTGACATCGCCGGCCAGGGTTCGGCTCGGCGGCGATTCAGCGCCGTGCCAGGGCGGCGAGGCAGGCCCCGGTCAGGCGCGCCAGGTCGTCCGGGGCCAGGCAGATCTCCAGCCCGCGGCGACCGCCGCTGACGTGGAGGGTCGCGAGGCGCTCGGCAGAGATATCGAGGAAGGCGGCCAAGCGCTTGCGCTGGCCCAGCGGGCTGATGCCGCCCACCACATAGCCGGTGGCCCGCTCGGCCTCGGCGGGGTCGGCCAGGCTGGCCTTGCGGCTCCCCGCCGCCCGGGCCAGGGCCTTGAGGTCGAGCTGGGCGGAGACCGGCACCATGGCCATCACCAGGCGGCCGTCGTCGAGCCGGGCGAGCAGGGTCTTGAACACCGCCTCGGGCGAGAGGCCCAGCGCCCGGGCGGCCTCCTCGCCGTAGGTGGGGCTGCGCGGGTCATGGTCGTACTCGGCCAGGGTGAACGCGACCCCGGCCTGCTCGAGGACCTTCACCGCCGGGGTCATGCGTCCGCCGGCTCCGCCTGGAGGTGGATTTCTAGGGCCTCGCGCAGCTCGCCCTCGATGGGGATGGCCTTCTTGGCCTCGTGGTCGAAGTGCACCATCACGGTGTGGCCGAGGTTGGTCAATTGGCCGTCCTGGCGCGCCTCCTGGCTCACCGTGAAGGAGCTATTGCCGAGCCGCGAGACATAGGTTCGGATCTCGATCTCGCGGCCATACTGCAGCTCGGCCCGGTAGTCGACCTCCATGCGTGCCATGATCAGGCGCCACTTGCGCGGGTCCAGGTCCGGCGTGAACAGCCGGAAGAGGTCGTTACGGGCCAGCTCGAACCAGGCCGGAAGCCGGGTGTTGTTGACGTGGCCCAGGGCATCGGTGTCGTAGAAGGCGGGCTCGATGGTGCGGGTGAACATCTGGCGTTTCCTTGTTGTGGTCTCTGCAGGGAAAACAGCGTTGCCCCGAGCAAGCGCTCGGTCAAGTCCCGGCGCGAGGGTGCGCGGCCAGGCGAGTGGCCCGCCAGGCCAGCAGGCGGGTCCAGGCCAGCAGCCAGGCAGTGGCGACGGCGAAGCCGATCAGGGTGCCGAGCACCAGCCCCAGGCTGTCGTAGGTCAGCGAGACGCACAGGGCGTACCAGAGCAGCGCGCCGAGCCCGGCCGGGTAGTGCTTGATCACCGTGGCCACCGGGGCCGCGCCATGGGTCAGGTGCAGGATCACCAGGAAGGGGTACATGGTCACCGGGAAGGCGGCCATGACCCCGGCCCAGGCGGCCGGCATCACGTGGGCGAGGCCGGTGATCAGGAAGATGATCCCGGCGGCCAGGGCGGCGCGTAGGCCCAGCGCCGCCCAGCTGAAGCCGTCCCGGGCGCCGGTGGCGGTTTCCGGTACCCGACGGTAGAGCCGGATGAAGAGGAGGATCGCCGCCAGGGTGGTCAGGGTGCCGGTCAGACGGGTGAACTCCACCTGGGTCAGCAGCAGGCTCACCGCCAGCCAGGCGGCGAGCCCGCCCGCGGTGCCGGCGAGGACGCCGGCCAAGCCGTCGCGGCGGGCGCAGAGCAGGTAGCCCCCGCCCAGTGCCAGGGTGGCGGTGAAGCCGGCCAGGGTATGCACGGCACTCTGGGTGGCGAAGGTCGGGGAGATCTCCAGGCCGATGAAGAACAGCGCGATGGCGGTGCCCAGCGGGTAGCCGGCGAGCAGGCCGGCCACGCGGGTGCTGACCCGCTCGGCGATCACCGAGAGGCCGAGCACCACGCCGATCGATACCAGCAGCTTGGCCAACTGCCAGCTCAGGGGAACTTCCATCCTGTTTTCCTTATCCCTTCGGGTGTGTCCTGGAATGTTGGAGGCCAGCATGGCCGGCCATGACCTTACGCCCCCACCGCGCCCCGAGGCCTGCGAGCTGTGCGGGCGCGCTGCGCCGCTGACCCGCCACCACCTCATTCCGCGGGCCCTGCACGGAAAGGCCCGCTACCGACGGCGCTTCGACCGGGTGGAGCGGCTCACCGCCATCCTCTGGGTCTGCCACGCCTGCCACAAGCATCTCCATGCGGTGCTCGGCGAGCGTGAACTGGCCGAGCATTATCGCAGCCGGGAGGCGTTGATGGCCCATCCGCAGATCCAGACCTTCGTCGCATGGCTCTCCACCAAGCCCGCCGGCTTCCGGCCCAAGAAACGGGCCGCGCGGCGGCGCTAGCCGGTCGTCAGACCAGGCGCAGCCCCTTGAGGTCGGTCCAGGCGGCCCTCAGGGCGGCGGCCAGCGGCTCGCGAAGGTGCTCGGGCAGTGCCTGCTCGGCGGCGGCGAGGTCCTCGAAGTCGCGGTTGCGCAGCCAGCAGTAGGCCCAGGCGCAGGCCTCGTCGTCGCTGGCCGGCAGCGGCCGGGCCGGCATCTGCACCAGCAGGAAGGTGGCGGTGCGTGCCGCCCAGAGGGGTGGTTCCTCGCCTTCGGGACGACTCCAGTCGGCGAGGGTGTCGCCATCCGGGGTCCGCTCGGGGAGGCCGATCCGGGTCACCCTGGCGGTCTCGGCGAGCAGCAGGGCCAGGCGGTCGGCATCGCCCTGGCCGAGGGTCAGCCACTGGGCGACCAGGGCGGGCAGGCCGCGGCGCACCTTGGCATAGAAGCCGTCTTGGGGCATGGTCTCGTTCATCTTGCTGGCCTTCTGGGATCGGGAACTGCACATGGAATTCGATTTTGCCACGCCCGTCGAGCGTCGCCACCCGTCGGGCGGTGACTGGCCCTCGCAGAAGTGGCATCGCTACGGCGAGGACGTGCTGCCGCTGTGGGTCGCCGACATGGACTTCGCCTCGCCCCCTGCGGTCATTGAGGCCCTGAGGGCCCGGGTCGAGCATGGCGTCTTCGGCTATGGCCTGGTGCCCGACTCCCTGCGCGAGACCCTCTGCGCCTGGAGCGCCGAGCACTATGGCTGGGCCATCGAGCCCGGCTGGCAGCTGTGGCTGCCGGGGGTGGTGCCGGCGCTGCACATGGCGAGCCTGGCGCTGACCGAGCCCGGCGATGGCGTGCTGACGGTGACGCCCATCTATCCGCCCTTCCTGCGGGTGGCCGAGCGCACCGGGCGGCGGCCCCAGCAGGTGGCCCTGCAGGCCCCGGCCGCGCCCGGCGAGCCGTGGAGGCTCGATCTCGCGGCGCTGGAGGCGGCCATCACCCCCGAGACCCGGCTGCTGCTTTGGTGCCACCCCCACAACCCCACGGGACGGGTGTGGAGGCGAGAGGAACTGGCGGGGCTGATGGAGCTGGTCGAGCGCCACGACCTGTATCTGGTCTCCGACGAGCTGCACTGCGACCTGCTGCTCGACGAGGGCGCCCGCCATGTACCGCTGGCAGCCGAGTTCCCCGAGCTGGCCTCGCGCATCCTGACCCTCTGGGCGCCGTCCAAGACCTTCAACCTGGCAGGGCTCACCACGGCCTGTGCGGTGATTCCCGACGCCGGCCTGCGGCAACGCTTCGCCAGGGGGATCAAGGGACTGACACCCGATGGCAATGTCCTGGGGTTGGTCGCCGCCGAGGCCGCCCATGCCCACGGCGAGCCATGGCGGCAGGCGCTGCTGGCCGTGCTGCGCGGCCACCGTCGGACGCTGGTCGAGCGGGTGGCCGGCTGGCCCGGCGTGGCCATGGCCCCCCCCGAGTCCACCTACCTGGCCTGGCTGGACCTGCGCGAGGCGCGAGCGCTGGAAGGGCTGGAGGGGGCGCCGCAGCGACTGCTGCTCGAGCGGGCCGGCGTGGCGCTTTCCGACGGTGCCGACTTCGGCTGGCCGGGCTTTGCTCGCCTCAACTTCGGCACCACGGCCACCCAGCTGGAGGCGGCCCTGGCACGGCTGGATACCGTTCTCGGGGGTTGACACACGCACGGCCACCTCGGGGCGGCGGCCGTGTGGGTCCAGGCGTTACCGGCGCTTCAGTAGAGCAGGGCGAAGAGCTTGCGGCGATAGGCGACCGTCAGCGGATGATCGGCGCCCAGGGCATCGAAGACCTGCAGCAGGGTGCGGCGGGCGGCATCGTCGCCGTAGGCGCGATCGCGTTTCATCAGCGCCAGCAGGGCATCCAGGCCGGCCTCGTACTGGCCGTCGGCCACCTGACGCAGGGCACGCTTGTAGTGGGCCTCGCTGTCGTCGCGGCCCTCCAGGGCGGCCAGCTCCTCGGCGGAGGGGGCCTGCTCGCCGAACTCGATGCTGGCGCGCACGCCGCGGGCCGGGGCGGCATCGCGCTCCTCCGGGGGGAGGTTGTCCAGCAGGGTGCGGGCCTGTTCGGCCTGGCCGTCGGCCACCAGGGCACGCGCCAGCTCCACCTGGTAGGGAAGGTGCTGGGGATACTGCTGCACCAGCTCTTCGTAGATGCTCCTGGCGGTGGCGGCATCGCCGGCGGCCAGGGCCTCGGCGGCCTGGTCCTCTGGGCTCTGCGGGGCCTCTTCCGGGGCCGGGAAGTAGCGTCCCAGCCACTCGCGGACCTGCTTCTCGGGCAGGGCACCCTGGAAATGGTCGACCAGGCCGCCCTGGCTGATCAGTTTGACGTCCGGCACCGAGCGCACGCCGAGTTGGCCCGCGATCTCCTGGTTCTCGTCGATGTTGAGCTTGGCGAGGATGAAGGCGCCCTGGTACTCGCGGGCCAGCTTCTCGAGGATCGGCATCAGGTTCTTGCAGGGCTCGCACCAAGGGGCCCAGCAGTCGAGCAGCACGGGCACCTGCATCGAGGTCTCGAGCAGCTGTTGGATGTTACCGGCATCGACGTCGATGATCATCTCGGCGTCCTGGCCGCCGGGAGACGCGGCATCGGCACTCTCGCCGGCGGGAATGTCGTCGGTGAGCGGCTCACCGGTGCGGGGGTCGACGATGGGCATGATCGATAGCCTTGCGTGGGGATGAATTTGCTGTACAGATGCGGGTGATCGCCCGCGACTTCAAGGGGAGCCGGCCTGTGATACGACGAATTCTGCGAATGGTCTCCGGGCTGGCGGTGCTGCTGGCCCTGCTGCTGGCCGGGCCGCTGTGGATGCTGGCCACCGAGCGCGTGGAGGGCCGTGGCCACTGGTCCACGGCCGATCGAACCTCGGCCGGCCTCGCCCCGCCCCCTGCCGAAGCCTCCGAGGCGGTGGTGCAGCTCTATGCGGCAAGGGCCTGGGGATGGCGCGGCGCCTTCGGCGTGCATACCTGGATCGCCACCCGCGACGCCGGGGCCGAGGCCTGGAGGATGCACCATGTGCTCAGCTGGCGCCGTCCGGCCCTGGTGTCGCGGTCGACCACCGCGCCGGACCGGGCCTGGTACGGCAGCGAGCCCGTGCTGCTGGCCGACTACCGGGGCGCGGCGGCCGCGCGGCTGGTTCCCGGGATCGAGGCGGCGGTGGCGGCCTATCCCGCCCCCTCGACCTACCGTGCCTGGCCGGGGCCCAACAGCAACACCTTCACCGCCTGGGTGGTCCGCGAGGTGGAAGGGCTCGAGGCGACGCTGCCGGTGACCGCGGTGGGCAAGGACTATCTGCTCGACGGCGTGCTGGCAGAAGCGCCGGGTGGGCTCGGCGTCACCGCCTCGCTGGGCGGGCTGCTGGGGCTGACCTTGGGGCGCGACGAGGGGCTCGAGCTCAATCTGCTGGGCCTCTCGCTGGGGGTCGACCCGCGGCGCCCGGCGCTCAAGCTACCGGGCATCGGCCGGCTGGGCATGGCGCCCCTCATCAAGGGGCGAGGGGAAGGCAGCGGGGACCGCTGAATCTGAAACGACAGGGAACCGATTACCGACGGTCATGCCGGATACGAAAAGCCGATTCCCGCAGGATTGGGCTTTCTCAATATTTGGTAGCGGGGGCCGCTGAATCTGAAACGATAGGGAACCGATGACCTTCCCGGGGTTGTGAAGAGCTGAGCCCGGCGAGTTGCCAGCAGGTTCTGCTGCAAGCATGAAAAAGGCCAGAACCTCTTGGTTCTGGCCTCCCTCATAAATTTGGTAGCGGGGACCGGATTTGAACCGATGACCTTCGGGTTATGAGCCCGACGAGCTACCAGACTGCTCCACCCCGCATCAACGTGTGGCGTATTCTACAGGCTATGCGCCTTTGGTCAAGGATTGATTTCAAACGCTCGTCCCGGTGGCACTCCCTGGTCCATACTCCATCTGCTGTCATCAAGGTGACAGATCAATGAACAAGACTGGTGATGGCCGGCCTGGCGCCACGCCACACAAGATGTCATGCATATCAGGGAGGTAGTCAATGACAACTCAAGCACCCGTCGCCTGGGTCACCGGTGGTACCGGGGGGATCGGCAGCGCCATCTGCCGTTCGCTCGCCTCGCAGGGCTACACGGTGGTTGCGGGATACCACAACCCGGACAAGGCCAAGGCCTGGCTGGAGACCCAGAAGGCCGAGGGTTTCGACAACATCGACATCGCCGGGATCGACCTGGTCGACTTTGATGCCTGCGTGAAAGGGGTCAAGGAGATCGAGGAGAAGCACGGCCCTGTCAGCGTGCTGGTCAACTGTGCCGGGATCACCCGGGACGGCACCATGAAGAAGATGACGCCTGAGCAGTGGCACGAGGTCATCGACACCAACCTCAACAGCGTCTTCAACACCTGCCGCAGCGTGATCGAGAACATGCTCGAGAAGGGCTATGGCCGGATCATCAACATCTCGTCCATCAACGGCCGCAAGGGCCAGTTCGGCCAGGTCAACTATGCCGCGGCCAAGGCGGGCATGCATGGCCTGACCATGTCGCTGGCCCAGGAGACGGCCACCAAGGGCATCACCGTGAACACGGTGTCACCCGGCTATATCGCCACCGACATGATCATGAACATTCCCGAGAAGGTCCGCGAGGCCATCCGCGAGACCATCCCGGTCAAGCGCTACGGGACGCCCGAGGAGATCGGCCGCCTGGTGGCCTTCCTCGCCGACCAGGAGTCGGGCTTCATCACCGGCGCCAACATCGACATCAACGGCGGGCAGTTCATGGGCTGATCGCCCGACCGTCGCACGCCCCCTGTCGCCGGCGACCCCGGCGGCAGGCACGACAGCGCGAGGCAGATGCCTCGCGCTGTTTCGTCGGTGGGCGGCTTTCTGGCTCAGGGCGGGGGCAGTTCGGCCAGACTCTCGAGCATGCGGTCGAGCTCGCCCACCTCCCGCTCCCAGAGTCCCTCGGGCATCGGGCCGGTGGCCAGCAGGTCGGCCAGTATCTGGTGGAGCTCCTCGGCGCGTGAGGTCTGCTGGCCCAGGCTGTCGTTGAGGCGTTCGACCTGGATCGCCAGGCGCAGCGGGTCGTCACGCTGGTTGACGCGTCCGCCGGCCAGCAGCGAAAGGTGGGCCCGCAGGCGTGCCAGTCGCTCCTCCACCGCGTCGTCCGCGCCGCCCCGGCGGGCGGCGTTGCGACGTTCGTGGGCGTCACGCAGTGCGCTCGGCAGGGCCAGGCCGTCCGGGAGGGCGACCTCCTCGACGGGGCCGCCGGCGAGACGCCGGGCGTCCGCCTGCAGGTGGGCATTGAGCAGGGGGCGGATGGCCTGCCAGCGCTCGGCTTCCTCGGCCAGTGACAGGCGCGCCAGGCGCTCACGGCGGACCCGCACGATACCGCTCCAGCGGCGCCGCATGCCCTCGCTGCGCCGTCCCGAGGGCAGGGGCTCGAGTGCCGTGGCCTCGCGCACGGCCTCGTCCAGCACGCTGGCCTCGCGGCTGTGCGACGGATGCCAGCTGTCGAGCCGGTCGATCAGCGCCTGCATGGCATCCAGCCGGGCCCGGTTGCGCTGGACCTGGTCATCTCGGGCGGCCTCGCGGCTGGCGAAGATGTCGTCGCATAGCGAGCGGAATTCGCGCCACAGGGCCTGCTCCTCGCCCTTGGGGGCGCGTCCCAGCTCGCGCCAGCGGCGCTGCAGCGCCTTGGCCTGGTCGGCCCGCTTGGACGCTGGCATGTCCCGGGCCAGCAGTTCGCGGGTCTGCTCGATCATGTCACGCTTGGCCTCGGCGATCTCCCGGGCGCGCCGGTCGATCAGGGCCTGGAGGTCATGGCGGATGCGCCCGAAGCGTCGGCCGATGGTCTCGGCCTCCTCCCGGGGCACCGGAGCGAAGCGGCGCCACTGCTCCCGCGAGCGGTCCCGGATCTCGCGCAGCGCATCGGGGTCGGCTTCGTGGGCGGGCTGCTCGAGCAGCGTCTCGAGCTGCTCGCACAGGGCCTCGCGGGCCTCGAGGTTGCGCTGGCGCTCGGCCAGCTGGCGCTCCCGCCAGGGGGCCAGGCGTTCGTGGATGCGATCGGAGGCGGCACGGAAGCGGGCCGACTGCTCACGGTTGGCGGCGGCATCGCCCAGGGCCTTCCACTCCTTGACCAGCTGGCGATGGCGGCGATCGAGCTCGGCCTCGGTCGGCGGGGGGGTATCGGCCAGTCCCTCGATGGCGAGGCACAGCTGGTCACGCTTGGGACCGGCGACGAAGCCGCGCCAGTCCCGGAGCTCGGCGAGTCGCGCCGCGAGGCGCTTGAGTCGAGCCTGATGGGGTTGCAGCGGTGCCTGGGGGAGCTGGTCGGCCTGCTGGCGCAGGCGCTGGTGGAGCCGACTGGCGCCCTTGAAGGCGCCGCTCTCCAGCAGGCGCTCGAGCTGGTCGAGCTCCTCGACGAAGCGCGACAGCCGGGCGTCCAGGTCGCCGTCATCCCGAGGAGGCTCGGCGGCGAGACGCTGTCGGGCACGCTGCAGCAGCGGCGCCGGTGCCAGTCCCTGAGGCCAGCCGCAGGCCTCCACCAGGGCCTCGAGGCGTTTGTCATCGCCATCGGCCAGGGCCTGTTCGATCGCCTCGGCACGCTCGTCCAGGCGTACCCGCGCCTGGACGATGCCTTCATAGGCGGCAAGCGCCCTGTCATAGCGCTCACGCAGTGCCTCGTCGGCCAGGTGGTGGTCGGAGAGGGCCTGCCAGCGGGTGGCCAGCAGGCGCTTATGGGCGCGCAGGCTGGCGATGTCCTGGTCGGTGAGCCGGTCGCCCTGATGCAGGCCCTCGAGGCTCTCCTCCAGGGCCTCGATCAGGGCCTCCCGGGTCTGGTCGGCACTCTCTCGCTGACGATGGTCGGCATCCCGCGCATGCTCCTGGGCCTCGTGGTCGCCGATGACCTTGCGGCAGCGCAGGCAGGCATCCTGGTAGCGCCGCTCCTGCCGGGCGTCCGGCAGGTCCTCGAACTTGGTCCACTCGCGCATCAGGTGGCGGAAGCGGCCGGCATAGAGCGGTTCCCAGGGGCTGCCGGCGTGCTGCTCGAGTGTCTCGAGCAGTGCCTCGCGGCGTTCCCGGGCCGCCGCCAGGGAGGCGGCGTCGGCCCGCAGTCGGTTGAGGCGTTCGCGTGCCTTGCGGGCCACCTGGCGGTCGCGCCGGGCCTCGTGGGCCAGCCGTGAGAGTCCCGCCTCGCTCTCGACCCGGGCGGCGGCGGCATGGCGCACAGCCGCGATGCCGTTGTCACAGGCCTGGCGGATCAGGTCCTCTTCCGCCTCGAGGCGGGCCAGGGCGGCGAGTCTAAGCTGCAGGTTATCGCCCTGCAGGGCCAGCTCGTTGAGCAGCTCGGGATCCTCGAGCCGTTCCACCAGGGCGATGCGTGTCGGCAGGTCATGCTGGCCGTGGCGGCCGGCGAGCAGGGCCACCAGGTGGCGTCGCAGCTCCGGGGGGGCGTCTCCCTCCCGGCACAGGTCCAGCAGGCGCTCGGGATCCTCCAGATGGGCCAGGGCCGCCTCGCGTACCCCGGGATCGGGGTCGAGGGCGAGCTGCTCAAGGGCACGGCGCTGGTCATCGCGGGCCGGGTCGAGACGTGCCACGGCCTGGCGGCGGACCTCGGGGTCCGGATGTTTCCAGCGCGGGGCGAACAGGCGACGAAGGAGTCCTGACATGGGGCATCCTGACAAAGGGAGCGCGCCCCGGCGGGGGCGCGGAACAATCGTTATTGTTGGCGGCAATGGCGCGGGGCCTGGGTCGAGAGTATCTAAGCACGTGCCGAGGCTGCAGAAAAGTCCAGCCGGCGGCGAGGTGTGGCCATCCGGAGACACTGACAACGGCCGCCCCTTGACCGTATGATCGGTTGCAGGGGCGCAGCCACTCGCTTAGCTTTGTGGCTGTACCCCGATCATCACCCGACGTGGAGTTCGGCAATGAGTCTCAAAGTGGACAGGGACAGCATGGCATTCACCTTCAAGGGGGGGATGCTGCCGATGACGGTCATGGAGCTGACCAGCGCCGATCCCGAGCGCATCCGCGAGCAGCTCGCGGGCAAGCTCAGCCAGTCGCCGGCCTTCTTCCAGCATACCCCGGTCGTTCTCAACGTCGAGAAGCTCGATGAACCCCACCTGGCCCTGGAGCGCATTTGCGCGGTCTGCCGGGCCCACAAGTTGTTGCCGGTGGCGGTGCGCGGCGGTCCGGACCCGGTCAAGCAGTCGGCCTGGGCCCTGGGGCTGGGCTGGTTTCCGCCCCAGGAGGCCTCGCGCCCGCGCCCCCTGGAGAGCGTCGCCGGTGACGGCGACGACGAGGTGGCCGAGCCGATAGCGCCGGCAGGGGAGGCCGAGATGCCGGCCCCGCTGCCTGGCACCACGGCGGGCGGTCGCATCTACCGCGGCACGGTGCGCTCCGGGCAGCAGGTGACCGCGCCCGAGGGCGACCTGGTGGTGGTGGGGGCGGTCAATGCCGGCGCCGAGGTGCTCGCCGCCGGCAGCGTGCATGTCTATGGCGCCTTGCGCGGGCGTGCCCTGGCCGGCATCCATGGCGATGCCCAGGCCGGTATCTTCTGCCGTGAACTGCATGCCGAGCTGCTCTCGGTGGCCGGCAACTACAAGCGCCTCGAGGACATCGACCCGCGCCTGCTGGGCACCACCGTGCAGGTCCGGCTGAGCGATGACCAGTTGGGCATCACGCCGCTGGCCTGATGCCGGCCACCGCGTGGCAGCCGCGCTTGCACCACCATTCCCTTTCATCATCACAAGACAGGATGCGACACTTGGCCAAGATCATCGTTGTGACCTCCGGCAAGGGTGGGGTCGGCAAGACAACCAGCGCAGCCGCCATCGCCACAGGGCTGGCGCTGCGTGGCAAGAAGACCGTGGTCATCGACTTCGACGTGGGGCTGCGCAACCTCGATCTGATCATGGGCTGCGAGCGTCGCGTGGTCTACGACCTGGTCAACGTGATCCAGGGCGAGGCGGGGCTGAACCAGGCGCTGATCCGTGACAAGCGGGTCGATAACCTGCACATCCTGCCGGCCTCCCAGACCCGCGACAAGGACGCCCTGACCCAGGAGGGCGTCGAGAAGGTGCTCGATACCCTGACCAAGGACTTCGACTTCATCATCTGCGACTCCCCGGCGGGCATCGAGCGCGGCGCCCAGCTGGCCATGTACTACGCCGACGCGGCGATCGTGGTCACCAATCCCGAGGTCTCCTCGGTGCGCGACTCCGACCGCATCCTCGGCCTGCTGGCCTCCAAGACCCGGCGCGCCGAACGCGGCGAGGACCCGATCCAGGAGCACCTGCTGATCACCCGCTACAACCCGAGCCGGGTCGACCTGGGGGACATGCTCAACCTGGAGGACATCCGCGAGATCCTGGCCATCGACCTGCTTGGCCTGATCCCGGAGTCGGAGGCGGTGCTGCGGGCGTCCAACCAGGGGGTGCCGGTCACCCACGATGACGACAGCGATGCCGGCCAGGCCTACGCCGACACCGTGGCCCGCCTGCTGGGCGAGGAGGTCCCCCTGCGCTTCCACGAGTACCAGAAGAAGAGCCTGTTGAGCCGCATGTTTGGAGGAGTCCGCCGGTGAAGTTGCTCGATTTCCTGAAGCGAGAGCGCAAGAAGTCCGCGTCGGTCGCCAAGGAGCGGCTGCAGATCATCGTGGCCCATCAGCGCACCCAGCGGGGGCAGCCGGACTACATGCCGCTGCTGGAGAAGGAGCTGCTGGAGGTGATCCGCCGCTACGTGCAGATCGATGACGACGCGGTGAACATCACCCTCGACAGCGAGGACAACTGCTCGGTGCTGGAGCTCAACGTGACCCTGCCCAAGTCCTGAACAGGCAGCCCCGAGCGCGTCCTGGGCACGAGCCCGGCGGCTGAGTCGTCCGCGGGGCTATGCTAGGCTGGAGGCCGTGAATTCACGCCTTTCGGAGAGCTCCCGCCCATGGCGCAGTCCCCCGCCGCCCCGCAGTCCTTCCTGTGGCACGATTACGAGACCTTCGGTGCCGATCCGCGTCGCGACCGGCCCTCCCAGTTCGCGGCCATTCGCACCGATGCCGATCTCAACGAGATCGGTGAGCCCCTCGAGCTCTTCTGCAAGCCGGCCGATGACTTCCTGCCCCATCCCCAGGCCTGCCTGATCACCGGCATCACACCCCAGCAGGCCCGCCGCCGCGGCCTGCCCGAGGCCGAGTTCGCCGGCCGGGTCGAGGCGGCCATGGGCGAACCGGGCACCTGTGCCCTGGGCTACAACAGCCTGCGCTTCGACGACGAGGTGAGCCGCCACCTCTTCTACCGCAACCTGCTCGACCCCTATGCCCGGGAGTGGCAGAACGGCAACTCGCGCTGGGATCTGATCGACGTGGTGCGTGCCTTCCATGCCCTGCGCCCCGAGGGCATCGAGTGGCCGACGCGCGACGATGGCGCGCCGAGCTTCAAGCTGGAACACCTGACGGCCGCCAATGGCATCGCCCATGCGGGGGCCCATGACGCCCTGGCCGACGTTCGCGCCACCATCGCCCTGGCGAGGTTGCTGCGCGAGCGCAACGGCAAGCTCTTCGACTACCTGCTGGGGCTGCGCGGCAAGCGGGCCGTCGCCCGGCAGCTGGACCTGCCCGGGCGCAAGCCGGTGCTGCACATCTCGCGTCGCTACCCGGCGAGTCGCGGCTGCAGCGCCCTGGTGATGCCGCTGGCCGAGCACCCCTCCAACCCCAACGGGGTGATCGTCTTCGACCTCTCCATGGATCCGACCCCGCTGCTGGAGCTCACCCCTGAGCAGATTCGCGAGCGGGTCTTCGTCAGCAACGATGACCTGGCGGAGGGGGCCGAGCGCATTCCGCTGAAGGTGATCCACCTCAACAAGTGTCCGGTGCTGTTCCCGACCAGCGCCCTCAAGGACGTGGAGGGGCCGCACAAGGGCGAGTATGGCGCGATCGTCGAGCGACTGGGGCTGGACCTGGCCGCCTGCCGGGCACACTGGAAGCTGCTGTCGAGTCGCCCGGAGGTCGCCTCGCGTGTCGCCGAGGTGTTCGCCGCGCCGCATCCCGAGCCGCCGCATGACCCGGACCTGATGCTCTATGCCGGTGGCTTCTTCTCGCCGGCGGATCGCCAGCAGATGCAGCGGGTGCGCGAGACCGACCCCTGGGACCTGGTGGGGGCACGCTTCGCCTTCCAGGATCCACGCCTCGAGGAGATGCTGTTCCGCTACCGGGCCCGCAGCTATCCGGAGACCCTGGAGAGCGAGGAGCAGGCACGCTGGGAGGCCTTCCGCTGGGAGCGCATGAACGATCCGGCCGTCGCGAGCCTGACCCTCAAGGAGTTCGCCCGGGAGATCGAGCGGCTCAACGGCGTCCCGCTCTCCGACCGTGACCGGCAGATCCTCGAGGAACTGGTGATGCACGTGGAGGCCATCATGCCGCCCCAGGCCTTCGACTGACGATCCGGTTCCTTTCCCGATGCCAACGACAGCGCCCGGCCGATGGCCGGGCGCTGTCGTGTCGTCGGGTCAGTCGTCGTGCTTGGGCAGGGGGGCCAGGTGGCGGCTCAGGGGAAGCACGTCACTGGGCTCGTCACCCGGGTCGAAGCTGACTCGTGCCACGGCGGCCTTGCGCAGTGCCGGCCAGCCCTCACGCAGCTCCTCGGCCGTCACGGCCAGGGCCCGCTCGGCGATGCGGCGGTGCCGGTCGAAGGTGGTATCACCATAGGCGAGGGTGCGCCACAGGCGGTTGGTACGTCCGGCAAGGCTGGTGTCGCGCTGCATCAGCTCGTCGTGCACGGCCTGGCGGTAGGGGGCCAGGTCCTCATCGTCGAGTGCCTCGAGCCGCTTGGCGAAATCGTCCAGGAAGGCATCGATGCGGGCCTGGATCGCCTCGCTTCCGGTGTCGGGGGACTGCACCAGCAGGCTGATACCCGGCGCGTCCAGCATCGGCGAATAGCCCGCGTTGACCACGTAGCCGAGTTGCTCCTCGGTGCGCAGGCGCTGGTAGAAGGGGGTCTCCAGCAGCTGGCCCAGCACCGCCAGTCGCGCCTGGCTGTCGAGCGAGCGGTCCGGTCCCTGCAGGTAGCGCAGTACCAGCGACTCCTCCCGGGTGGTGGCCGGGGTCAGGGCGGGCAGGTCGTCCGCCCGCAGGGGGACGAGATCCGGAATCTCGTCGGCTGCCAGGGACGGAGAGAGCGCCTCGGCGACCAGCCGGGCCTCGCGCTCGGCGAGCGCGGCGTCGAGGTTGCCCACCGCCATGGCCTCCAGGTGCAGCTCGGCCAGGAAGAGCTCGCGGAAGTCGCGCAGGTCCTCCACGCCCAGCTCGCGGCTCGCCTCGAGCAGGACATCGGTGGGCCACTGGGGACGCACCAGGGCCTCGGCCAGGGTGCGGTGGGCCTGCCGGTAGAGGGCATCCTGAGGGGCGTTGCGCCATTCGCGCTGCAGGCGGTAGAGCACCCGGTCGAAGCTCCCCGCGTCGATCTCGCCCTCCTGCAGCTGGGCGAGCACCCGGGCAATCAGCCGGTCCTGGCGGTCCCGCCAGCCGGAGAACGACAGGGTGATGCCCCGGGCGTGGGCATAGGCCTCGAAGTCATGGCCGGCCAGGCGTGCCGGGTAGAGGGTCTCATTGAGGCTGTCGCCGAGCCAGCCGGCGAGCAGGCGGGAGAGCGCCGCCTCGCGGGCCTCTTGGCTGGCGGCGGGGTGCTGCAGGCTGATGCGCCACTCCACCTTGGGGGTGTCGAAGCTGGCATCCGCCTTGTGCCAGAAGCTGAAGCTCGGCTCCTCGATGCGCTTCTCGGGCACCTCGTCCTGGCCGTCGAGCAGTTCGAGGTCCTCGGCGATGTAGGGATTGGGCTCAGGCAGGGCGAGGCCCGCCAGCGGTTCGGCGTCGGTCGCGGCCTCGACCTCGCGCCATGGCGCATCGAACCAGGGCGAGACCTTCTCGCCCTCGACGTCCGGGCCGCTGTAGAGTCGCAGCAGCCGTTCGGGCCGCAGGCCATCGAGCCAGCGCACGATCTGGTCGCGATCAAAGCCGTCCATGCGGTAGGGCGCGACGTTGACATCCGCCAGCGGATAGCGTGACAGGTTCATGGCCAGCCGCATGGCATCGCTCTGCGGCGAGCCATGCTGCTGGAAGCGGAACTGCTGCTCGGCCAGGCGTGCCTGCTCCTCGTAGCGCCAGGCTTCCAGGCCGGCGTCGCGGATCTGGTCGATGGCGGCGAACAGGCTTTCCTGGATGCGGTCGAGCCGGTCGGCGCCGGCCGGCGTCAGACTGATGTCCACGGCGAACAGCGCATGGCGACCGTCGCCGCGGGTCACGCCCGCGGAGAGGCCATCGGCCCAGCCGGCCTCGCGCAGCACCGCGAGCAGGCTGCCCTCGCCCTCGTGACCGAGCAGGTGGGCCAGGTAGTCGGCCGGCTTGTGGCGGTAGGCCTGCTGGGGGTCGGGCACCGGGAACAGGAAGCTGACCCGCTGGCTGTCGCGCACCGACTGCATCTCGGCAGCGCGGGGCAGGGTCTCTTCCGCCACCAGCGGCGCCTCGATGACCGGGCGGGAGAGGCCGCGGTCCGGTATCTCGGCGAAGCGCTCGGTGACCAGTGCCTCCAGGTCATCGAGGGGCTGGGGGGCGACCACGGCCAGGTGCATCACGTTGGCACCATAGTGGTTCTCGTAG
The DNA here is from genome assembly GCF_030012485.1 of Halomonas rhizosphaerae. Taxonomy (NCBI): domain Bacteria; kingdom Pseudomonadati; phylum Pseudomonadota; class Gammaproteobacteria; order Oceanospirillales; family Halomonadaceae; genus Halomonas; species Halomonas rhizosphaerae. The sequence continues at coordinate 51,498 of NZ_JASCQQ010000006.1, read as the reverse complement.
AAGTCGATCACGCGCTCGCGCAGGCTCGGCTCGCCCTCGGGGCGGTCGGCCAGGGTCTCGCGGCTGCCCACCGAGAAGCCGGTGGTCGGGTGGTCGGGGTTGAGCAGCTCGTTGAGCACGTCCTGGGCGCGGCGCCCATCCTCGCGGAGTCGGGCCTGGTATTCGGAGTGCACCACGTTGCGCTCGCTCTCCAGCCGGTCGGCGTTGAACAGCGGGGCGACGAAGAAGCGGCTGAACCGGTCCAGGGCCCCGGGCAGCGCATCGGGCTCGATGTCGAAGAAGTAGTTGGTGTCGTGGGGGGCGGTGAAGGCATTGTGGCTGCCCCCGTGGCGTGACAGGTAGGCCTGGTAGGCATCCGACTCGGGATAGGCGTCGGTGCCCAGGAACAGCATGTGCTCGAGGAAGTGGGCCAGGCCGGCCAGATCCTCCGGGTCCTGGGCGCTGCCCACGCCCACGTTCAGCGAGGCGGCGGCCTGGTCGGCCTCCGGGTCGCTGACCAGCAGCACGCTGAGGCCGTTGTCGAGGGTCAGCGCACGGTAGTCGCGGTCGTCGTGGGGGCTGACCCGCGGCGAGACGACCTTTTCGATGGCCGCCTCCGCCTCTGGCGCCTCGGCCCGGGCGGCCAGTCCCGTCATCAGGGACGCGGCCACGGCGAGCCAGGCGAGCAGGCGGACCGGCTGGCGGAAGGGGGCAGGCAAGGGCTGTGTCATCATCGCTCCTGTGGGACGGGGTGGCGCAGCATGGGCCCGATGGGATGGGCGCAGGCCGGATCCTGGTTGGCGGGGTCATTCACACGTCTTGATACCGGAAAGGCGCCAAACAGTTCCCCGGGAGCGGGCGCAAGAAGCGCCTGCGCTTCCGCCATCGGGGTCTGGGGGTCGAGCCAGCGTTGGGCCTCGGCGGGGTCGATCACCGCTGGCAGTCGGTCGGTGAGCGGGGCGAGCAGTGGCCCCGTGGGCACCGTGATCAGCGCCATGGAATCATTGTACTCGCTCAGGGTGGTATGGAAGCGGCACCAGAGTCCCGCCAGCAGCAGCGGGCCCCGGTCGACGCGGGTCACCAGGAAGGGCTGCTTGAAGCGTGGCTGCGGCTTCCACACGTAGATGCCGCTGGCCGGCACCAGGCAGCGGCGCGCGCCGAAGGCCTCGCGGAACATGGGGCGGGCCGTCAGTGCCTCGGCCCGGGCACAGTGGGGCGCATGGTCGAGCACCTTCAGCCAGGGGGGCGTGAGCCCCCAGAAGGCATTCACCAGGCGCGGCCGCCCCCCTTCCAGGCGCACGATCGACAGGGGGCGACGCGGCGCCAGATTGGCGCCGGTGACCAGGGTGGTCTCGGCGACCAGGTCGGGCAGCAGGCGCTCGAGCTCGAGGGGGGCGATGTGCAGTCGGCCGGCCATGGGGTCTCCGGGGTGGTGGGGCGTCAGGGTAACCAAGTCGACCCGGCGAGAAAAGCGGCGAACGGGCGGTGATCCTGTCCCCGGCTTGCATCGTCATTCGTGTGGGATATCCTGTCGAAAACAGTGTTCGATGAGAGTATCCTTGTCGCCCGACCCGCGATGCCCGCGACTCTTCCTGCGAGGAAACCGATGGCCCGTCCCAGACAGCATGCCCCCGAGGCACTCCATGCTCAGGTCATGGCCGCATGCGATGCCTGGCTGCAGGAGCATCCGGCCCACACGCTGTCGCTGCGTGCCCTCGCCCGGGAGGTCGGCTGTGCGCCGAGCACCCTGCTCAAGCTCTACGGCAGCTTCGGGAACCTGCTGCAGCACGTCAACATCGAGACCCTGGCGCGCCTGCGCGGGGTGATCGAGCCGCTGCTGGCCGACATCGCCCCCGAGGAGCGGCTCAAGGCGCTGGCCAGCGCCTACTGGCAGTTCGCCCGCCAGGATGCCTATCGCTGGCAACTGCTGTTCGACTATCCCCTGGCCCAGGAGGGGGAATTGGACCAGCGCCAGAACGAGATGATCGAGGGCCTCTTCCTGCGCGTCGAGGCGACCCTCAAGGAGTACCAGCCGGCGCTGGACGACCTGGAGGCACGGCGGCTGAGCCGCACCCTCTGGGGCAGCGTCCATGGCCTGGTCCAGCTGGGGCTCAACGAGCGCCTCGGCTACTGGCAGGGTGAGCCGCTGGAGGTGCGCGAGCTGCTCGACCAGCTGCTCGCGACCATCCTGGCCGGCCTCAGGCACGCGCCCGGCGTGACGTGATGACCCCCTGGCTATGGGGGGTCACGAGCCTGGCGGTAGTGGCGGGGAGCTGGCGACTGGCCAGTGCGCCCCGCCCCTTCCTGCGCTGGCTGGTCTTCCTGCTGGTCCATCTCGTCTATCGGCTGCGATTCCGCGGTCGACACCACATTCCCCCGCGTGGCCCGGCCATCGTCGTCTGCAACCACGTCAGTTTCATGGATGCCCTGGTAGTGGGCGGGGCAAGCCCCCGGCCGCTGCGCTTCCTGATGGACAAGCCGATCTACGAGTCGCCCTGGCTCAACTGGCTGTTCCGCCTGGTGGGGGCCATTCCCGTGGATGCCGACCGTCGCGATCCGGGCAGCGTGCGCCATGCGCTGGTCGAGGTCAGCCGCGCGCTGCGCCAGGGCGAGGTGGTGATGGTGTTTCCCGAAGGACGCCTGACGCCGGACGGCGAGATGCACCCCTTTCGCCGCGGCCTCGAGCTGATCCTGGCCCGGGATGCGGTGCCAGTGGTGCCCGCCGGGCTGGCCGGCCTCTGGGGCTCCTGGACCTCGCACCATGGCGGTAAGGCGCTGACCCGGCCGCCTCGCCGGTTCCGGGCGCGGGTGGCCCTTTTCTTCGGTGAGCCCATGCCGGCCGGCGAGGCGAGCCGGCGCAACGTCGAGGCCCGGGTGCGGGCACTCAAGGCCGAGGCCGAGGGCTGGGCCGACAGCGCGCGGAGGTAGGGGTCAGCCGCGGCGCGGGGGGCGCCGCACCGGCTGCCAGCAGCGTGCCGCGGTGATCAGGTTGTCGCGGACCTCGAGGATCTCCATGCGCACGCTGCCGATCTGCAGGCAGGCCGGCCCGTCGGGGAAGGACTCCAGGTGCTCGAGGATCACGCCATTGAGGGTCTTGGGGCCATCCGTGGGCAGCAGCCAGCCCAGCGCCTTGTTGATGTCGCGGATGTTGGCGGTGCCGTCGATCACGTGGCTGCCGTCTTCCTGCGGATGGATCTCCTGGTCCAGGCCCGCCACGTCGGTGGTGAACTCGCCGACGATCTCCTCGAGGATGTCCTCCAGGGTCACCAGCCCCTCCACATCGCCGTACTCGTCCACCACGATGCCGATGCGCCGCTTCTGCTTCTGGAAGTTGAGCAACTGGGTATGCAGCGGGGTGGACTCGGGGATGAAGTAGGGCTCGCGGGCCTCCTGGACGATGGCCGCCTTGGTCACCTCGCCGCGGGACAGGAAGCGCGCCGCATTGCGCAGGTGGAGCATGCCGATGATGTTGTTGATGTCGCCCTTGTAGACCGGTACCCGGGTGTGCTGGCTGGTGCGGATGCGGGCCAGGATCTCCTCCAGGTCGTCGTCCAGGTCGAGGCCCATCACCTCGTGGCGCGGCACCATGATGTCGTTCACGGTAACGTTCTCGAGGTCGAGGATCGACAGCAGCATCGCCTGGTGGCGGCGCGGGATCAGGGTGCCGGCCTCGTGCACCACGGTGCGTAGCTCGTCGCGGGTCAGGTTGTCGGCGCCCCCGTCGATGTTCCTGACCCCCAGCAGGCGCAGCAGGCCATTGGAGATCGCGTTGACCAGCCATACCAGCGGGTAGAGCAGCTTGAGCAGCGGCTCGAGCACCAGCGAGGCAGGGTAGGCGATGCGCTCCGGCTTCACCGCCGCATAGGTCTTGGGGCCCACCTCGGCGAAGATCAGGATCACGATGGTGAGGATCAGCGGGGCGATGGCCGGGCCGGTCACCTCGCCGAAGAAATGGATGGCGACTACCGTGGCGATGGCCGCGGCCAGGTTGTTGACCAGGTTGTTGCCGATCAGGATCACGCCGATCAGCCGGTCGGGGCGGGCCAGCAGACGCAGCACGCGCTGGGCGGCGCGCTCACCGCTGTTCGCCTGGTGGCTCAGGCGATAGCGGTTGATCGACATCATCCCGGTCTCGGAACTGGAGAAGAAGGCGGAAAGACAGATGAGCAGAAACAGCAGGCCGAACAGCAGTCCCAGCGGGAAGTCGTCACTCAAGTCGAAGGGTCCTCAAAGGCGTATCAGGCTCGAGTTGTAGGGGGTCGGTCATCCGGTGTCAAGGCGCGTGCAGGCGTCAGCCGCGGTCGAGCAGGATCTCCAGCACGAACTTGCTGCCGAAGTAGGCGATCAGCAGCACCAGGCAGCCCCCCAGGGTCCAGCGGACCGCCCGCATGCCTCGCCAGCCCAGCCGGTGGTGGCTGAACAGCAGGGTGGCGAAGATCACCCAGGCGGCCAGCGAGAGGATCGACTTGTGGGCCAGGTGCTGGGCGAACATGTTGTCGAGGAACAGGAAGCCGCTGACGATCGACAGGGTCAGCAGGACCATGCCGGCCCAGATCAGCTCGAAGAGGATCCGCTCCATGGTGGTCAGCGGCGGCAGCGACTGGACCACGCCGCGGATATGGTGGTGGCGCAGCGCCTGGTTCTGGACGCCGAGCAGCACCGCCTGGATGGCGGCGATGGCCAGCAGCGCGAAGGCCAGCGCGGAGCTCAGGGCGTGCAGGGCGATCCCCGGTGTCATGCCGGCTCCACGCTCGGGGCTCGGCAGGCCGACGGCCAGCAGCAGGGTCAGGCCGGCCAGCGGCAGCAGGCCGGTGGCGACGTTGAGCACCGGCTTGACGAGGCTGACCACCAGCAGCACCAGGACGGCCAGGCCGCTGGCCAGCACCGCGCTGGTCGAGAGCCCGGGCAGCAGGGAGTCGCCGCGGACCAGCAGCGCAGCGGCCAGGGGCAGGTGGCAGAGCAGGCCGAGCAGGCCCAGGACTCGCACCAGCATGGCGCGGGGCGGCACTCGCCGGGCCAGGGTCAGCCCCTGCCAGGAGGCGGCACCGAGATAGAAGATGAAGGCCATGACGGCAAGTGATAGCGGCTGCATCGATCGCTGTCCGTGCGCCTTCGCCAGCGCTGGTGGTAGGGAATGGAGCCGCTACTATACCGAATCCGCTTGGCCGCGCACAGCATGTCGGTGCCCCTCGCGGGGCCGGGAATGCCCGCCATGCATGGAGACTGGCGGCCACAGGGCGTATAATTTTCGACCATTGCAGGGAGCCCCCGGTCGGTGCCGGGTAGGCTCTCCGGCCATCGTGAGTGGAGAGGCCCATGTTCCAGAATCTCAGCGAGCGTCTGTCGCAGACGCTCAAGTCTATCAAGGGTCAGGCGCGCCTGACCGAGGACAACGTCAAGGACACCCTGCGCGAGGTGCGCCGGGCGCTGCTCGAGGCCGACGTGGCCCTGCCGGTGGTCAAGGCGTTCATCGACCGCGTGCGCGAGCGCGCGGTGGGGCAGGAGGTCTCCCAGAGCCTTTCCCCGGGGCAGCAGTTCGTCAAGATCGTCCAGCAGGAGCTCGAGGCGATCATGGGCGAGGCCAACGAGGGGCTGACCCTCAAGGGCACCCCGGCCGTGGTGCTGATGGCCGGCCTGCAGGGCGCGGGCAAGACCACCTCGGTAGCCAAGCTCGCGCGCTACCTGCGTGAGCGGGAGAAGAAGAAGGTGCTGGTGGTCTCCGCCGACGTCTACCGCCCGGCGGCCATTGACCAGCTCGAGACCCTGGCCCGCGAGGTCGAGGTCGACTTCTTCCCGTCACGCTCCGACCAGAAGCCCGTCGACATCGCCGAGGCGGCGATCAAGCATGCCAGGATCCAGTTCCATGACGTGGTGATCGTCGACACCGCCGGCCGCCTGGCCATCGACGAGGCGATGATGGCCGAGATCCAGGCGCTGCATAAGGCCGTGGTGCCCGCCGAGACGCTGTTCGTCGTCGATGCCATGACCGGCCAGGATGCCGCCAACACCGCCAAGGCCTTCCACGAGGCGCTTCCGTTGACCGGGGTGATCCTCACTAAGGCCGATGGCGATGCCCGCGGCGGTGCGGCGCTGTCGGTGCGCCACATCACCGGCAAGCCGATCAAGTTCATGGGCGTGGGCGAGAAGGTCGATGCCCTCGAGCCCTTCCATCCGGACCGCGTGGCCTCGCGGATTCTCGGCATGGGCGACGTGCTGTCGCTGATCGAGGAGGCCGAGCGCACCGTCGACAAGCAGAAGGCCGAACAGCTGGCCAGGAAGGTCAAGAAGGGCCAGGGCTTCGACCTCGAGGACTTCCGCGACCAGCTCCAGCAGCTCAAGAAGATGGGCGGCATGGGCGGCCTGATGGGCAAGCTGCCGGGGATGGGCCAGATGGCCGAGATGGCCCAGGGCCCCGGCCCCGAGAAGGAGCTGGGCAAGCTCGAGGCGCTGATCAACTCCATGACTCCCCAGGAGCGGCGCAAGCCCGAGATCATCAACGGCTCGCGCAAGCGGCGCATTGCCGCCGGGGCCGGCCTGCAGGTGCCGGACCTGAACCGCCTGCTCAAGCAGCACAAGCAGATGCAGAAGATGATGAAGAAGGCGGGCAAGAAGGGCGGCATGCAGAAGATGATGCGCGGCATGTCCGGCATGATGGGCGGCCCGGGCGGCCCGGGCGGCCCGGGTGGACCCGGTGGCATGGGGGGCATGGGCGGTCCCGGCGGCATGCCGTGGCGCTGAGCCTGCCCGCCGCGGGCCGGCTCCCGCAAAAAGGTTTCCAAGTCGGGCGGTTTTCCGTAGAATGTCGCGTCTTCACTGGCAGGACCGCGATCGACGCGGCCATCGTCGTGACCGAATGACCCGAAGCCGGGCCGTCGGCCCGCTTCCCGTAGCAGATCGTCGAGGGCCAGCAGGGTATCGGTACCTCGGCCGAAACATCCGCAACTTCAACCGAAGGATAATCAACGCATGGTTACCATTCGTCTGGCACGTGGTGGCGCCAAGAAGCGTCCCTTCTACCACCTCACCGTGACCGATTCTCGCAAGTCCCGTGACGGCCGCTTCATCGAGCGCCTGGGCTTCTTCAACCCCGTGGCCCGTGGCCAGGAAGAGCGCCTGCGCGTCGACCTGGAGCGCATCAGCCACTGGCAGAGCCAGGGTGCCCAGCTCTCCGACCGCGTCGCCGAGCTGGTCAAGGAAGCCCGCAAGCAGGCCTGAAGGGTCTGACTTGCCGGCTGCAACGGTCCAGGGGTCGTCGATGAGCGAAAATGCGCAAGCGCAGCCCGCCGACGATCATGTGGTGCTGGGCACGCTGACCAGCCCCTACGGTGTCAAGGGCTGGCTTAAGGTGTACTCGTACACCAGCCCCATGGAGGGCATCCTCGACTACGCGTCCTGGGTGCTGCGCCAGGGGACGACGCTGACCCGGGTGGGCGTCGTCCAGGGGCGTCGCCAGGGCAAGGGCCTGGTGGCCCGGCTCGAGGGAATCGACAGCCGCGAGGCGGCCGAGGCCCTGGCCGGGGCCGAGATCCTGCTGCCCAAGGCGGAACTGCCCGCGCTCGAGGCTGATGACTACTACTGGTATCAGCTGGAGGGTCTCCGGGTGGTGACCCGCGAGGGACTGGCGCTTGGACACATCGCCTATCTCTTCGAGACCGGCGCCAACGACGTCATGGTCGTCAAGGGCGAGGTCGACGAGGGCATCGAGGCACGCGAGCGGTTGCTGCCCTACCTGCCCGGCGAGGTGGTGCTGGACGTGGACCTCGAGGCCGGCGTGATGACCGTCGACTGGGATCCGGATTTTTGATGGCACCAGGTTTGACGGAAACCGGTCTGATGGCACCCGATTCGACGTCGGCCGACATGTGGATCGGGGTAGTATCGCTGTTTCCCGAGATGTTCGAGGCGATCACTCGCCATGGCGTCACGGGCAGGGCGGTGGAGAAGGGGCGCATCGCGCTCGAGTTCTGGAACCCCCGGGACTATGCCACCGACCGGCATCGCACCGTGGACGATCGCCCCTATGGCGGTGGCCCGGGGATGCTGATGAAGGTCGACACCCTGCGCTCGGCCATCCACGCCGCTCGCGAGCGGGCCGAGGCGGCCACCGGGAAACGGGCGAAGGTCATCTACCTGTCGCCCCAGGGGCGCCGCCTGGATCAGCGGGGCGTGCAGGAACTGGCGTCGGGCCCACCCCTGGTGGTGGTGGCCGGACGCTACGAAGGCATCGATGAGCGGGTGGTGGAAGCCGACATCGATGAGGAGTGGTCGATCGGCGACTATGTGCTCAGCGGCGGCGAGCTGCCGGCCATGGTGCTGATCGATGCCGCGGCAAGGCTGGTGCCCGGAGTGCTGGGCCATCAGGATTCCGCGGTCGAGGACTCCTTCAACGACGGACTGCTGGATTGTCCGCACTATACGCGCCCGGAGGAAATCGATGGGCGGCGGGTGCCGGAGGTCCTGCTCAGCGGCCACCATGGCGCCATCCGGCGCTGGCGGCTCAAGCAGTCCCTGGGGCGGACCTGGCTCAGGCGCCCCGACCTGCTGGAAGGCAGGACGTTGAGTGCCGAGCAGTGCGAGCTGCTCGAGGAGTTCATCGAGGACTACGCGCTGACCAGCCGATAGGTCAGGGCGGAGGTGCAGGACGCCACGACGCCCCGAGCGGGCAGGCGGACCTGTGTCACCAACGCATTCCCGCGCTCTCGAGCTCGACTCGGGCGCCGGGATCACGGTTCGCCGGCGACCCAAGCCGACCGGCGGATCAGGTTATCAAGGAGTCAATGTCATGAGCAGCAAGAACAAGGTGATCCAGGCGCTCGAGAGCGAGCAGATGAGCAAGGAAGTGCCGGTCTTCGCCCCCGGCGATACCGTGGTCGTCCAGGTCAAGGTCAAGGAAGGCACCCGCGAGCGCCTCCAGGCCTTCGAAGGCGTGGTCATCGGCAAGCGCAACCGCGGCCTGAACTCGGCCTTCACCGTGCGCAAGATCTCCCACGGTGTCGGTGTCGAGCGGACCTTCCAGACCTACAGCCCGCTGGTCGACTCCATCGAGGTCAAGCGTCGCGGTGACGTGCGCCAGGCCAAGCTGTACTACCTCCGCGAGCGCAGCGGCCGGTCTGCCCGCATCAAGGAAAAGCTGGCCTGAGGCGAGCGCCTCTGCCGGCCCGTGGTGCCGGGGCCCCAGGCCCCGCACCCCTTGCGAAACCCCGTCACCGCTCCGCGGGGCGGGGTTTCGTGCTGCTGGGGCATGTCCGGGAGCCCTATGGAAACCACCATGGATGCGGGCACGCTGGTCGATGCCTTTCTCGACGGCCTGTGGCTGGAGCGGGGCGCGAGCGCCAATACCCTGGCCGCCTATCGCCATGACCTGAGTGCCTGGCAGGCTCGCCTCGAGGGCGTCGACCAGCGGCTGCTGGCACCGGCCGGCGGGGTGCTGCCGGCCTGGCTCGACGAGCGTCGCGACGCCGGTTACAGCCTGCGCAGCAACGCCCGTCTGCTATCCAGCCTGCGGGGGTTCTACCGCTGGGCGCTGGCCGAGGGGCTCGTCGACCACGACCCGCTGGCCGAGGTTCGCCTGCCCCGGGTGCGCCCCTCGCTCCCTGATACCCTGGAGGAGGCCGAGGTGGAGCGCCTGCTCGCGGCCCCGGACCTCACCACCGACCTGGGCATGCGCGACAGGGCCATGCTCGAGGTCCTCTACGGGGCCGGGCTGCGTGTCTCTGAGTTGGTCGGGCTGACCACCGACGCGGTGAACCTGCGCCAGGGCGTGGTCCGGGTGCGGGGCAAGGGCGACAAGGACCGCCTGGTGCCGCTGGGCGAGGAGGCCGTGGCGTGGCTGACTCGCTACCTGCGCGGCGCCCGCGGCGCGCTGATGGTCGACATCACACGGCCGGCGCTGTTTCCCGGGCGTGGCGACCGCTGCCTGACGCGCCAGGCCTTCTGGCACCGCATCAAGGCCCATGCGCGTACCGCGGGCATCGACCGTCCGCTGTCGCCGCACACCCTGCGCCACGCCTTCGCCACCCATCTGTTGAATCATGGGGCCAACCTGCGTGTCGTACAGCTGCTGCTCGGTCACAGCGACCTCTCGACCACGCAGATCTACACCCATGTGGCGCAGGTGCGACTGGAAGCCCTGCACGCCCACCATCATCCTCGAGGCTGACTCATGAGACGATCGACCCTTACCCTCGGCGGCGGACTGCTCGCCGCCTCCCTGGCCCTGCTGCCCGTTGCCCAGGCCGACCCGGCCGAACAGCTGGCCGAGACCCTCACGGTCAACGGCCAGTCCATGCCGGTGGAGCGCGTGCGCGAGACACCTCTGGAAGGCTTCTTCGAGGTCCGGCTGGAGAGCGGGGAGACCTTCTACAGCAACGCCGAGGGCAGCCACTTCCTGGTCGGTGACCTCTACGAGAACGGCGAGAGCGGCCTGGTCAACCTCACCGAGCAGGGGAACAATGCCGAGCGCAGCGGGCGTCTCGCCGCGGTGCCGGAGAGCGAGCGGGTGGTCTTCCGCGGCGCCGACGAGAGCCGCGCCACCCTCATGGTCTTCACCGACACCACCTGCCCCTACTGCCGTCAGCTCCATGAGGAGGTGCCGCGCCTCAACGAGATGGGTATCGAGGTGCACTACCTGGCCTTCCCGCGCAGCGGCCTGGGCTCGCCGGGGGGGCGGGAGCTGCAGCAGGTGTGGTGCGCCGACAATCCGGCCGAGGCCATGTCCGCGGCCAAGCGCGAGGAAGCGCTCTCGGGTGCCGCCGACTGCGACAATCCGGTCGAGGAACAGTATCATCTGGGCATGGAGCTCGGCGTCCAGGGCACGCCGGCGATCGTGCTGCCCGATGGTCGCCTGGTACCCGGCTATGTGCCGGCGGAGCGCCTGGCCGCCATGCTCGGCCTGAACGAGTGATGACCGACGTCGACGAACGTCGGCACGGCGGGCCCGGACGGGCCCGATCCACGCTGAGACACACGCCAGAACGAGGGGAATGACATTGAAACCGGTGAGAGTGGGAATCTGTGGCCTGGGGACCGTCGGTGGCGGAACCTTCAACGTGCTGACGCGCAATGCCGACGACATCGCCCGGCGGGCGGGGCGTCCGATCGTCATCGAGCAGGTCGCCTTCCGCAGCCTCAATCCCGACTGTGACACCACCGGCATCCGGACCACCTCCGACGTCTTCGAGGTGGCCACCAACCCCGACATCGACGTGCTGGTCGAACTGATCGGGGGCTACGACGTGGCCCGCGAGCTGGTGCTCACCGCCATCGAGCACGGCAAGCACGTGGTCACCGCCAACAAGGCGCTGATCGCCGTGCACGGCAACGAGATATTCCGCGCCGCCCACGAGAAGGGCGTGATCGTCGCCTTCGAGGCCGCGGTGGCCGGCGGCATCCCGGTGATCAAGTCGCTGCGCGAGGGCCTGGGCGCCAACCGCATCGAGTGGGTGGCCGGCATCATCAACGGCACCGGCAACTACATCCTGACCCACATGCGCGACGAGGGGCGTGCCTTCGAGGACGTGCTCGCCGAGGCCCAGGCGCTGGGCTACGCCGAGTCCGACCCGACCTTCGACGTCGAGGGCATCGACGCCGCCCACAAGCTGACCATCCTCGCCTCCATCGCCTACGGCGTGCCGCTGCAGTTCGACAAGGCCTACACCGAGGGCATCTCGCGCATCACCGCCGACGACGTGGAGCAGGCCGACAACCTGGGCTACATCATCAAGCACCTGGGCATCTCCAAGCGCACCGAGGCGGGCCTCGAGCTACGCGTGCACCCGACCCTGATTCCCAAGGAGCGCCTGCTGGCGAGCGTCCATGGCGTCAAGAACGCCATCGCCATCATGGGCGATGCCGTCGGGCCGACTCTCTACTACGGGGCCGGTGCCGGCGCCGAGCCCACCGCCTCCGCGGTGGTCGCCGACCTGCTGGACGTGGCGCGCGACATCGCCACCGACCACCACTACCGGGTGCCCTACCTGGCCTTCAGCGGCATCGGCGAACCGGAGTGCGACCTGCCGATCATGCCCATGGAGGACATCATCACCGCCTACTACCTCAGGCTGCTGGCGGTGGACCGTCCCGGCGTGCTGGCGCGGGTGGCGACGATCCTCTCCGAGCAGGGCATCTCGATCGAGGCGCTGATCCAGAAGGAGGCCACCGAGGGCGAGCTGGTGCCGATCATCCTGCTGACCCATCGCACCCGCGAGAAGCAGATGAACGAGGCGATCCGCCTGATCGAGTCGCTGGCCGACATCGCCGGACCGGTGACGCGGATTCGCGTCGAGTCGCTGGACGAGCAGGAGTAAGCCATGCGCTATATCAGCACCCGCGGGCAGGCGCCCGCGCTCTCCTTCGAGGAGGTCGTGCTCACCGGAATGGCCAGCGATGGCGGCCTCTACGTGCCGGAGGAGATTCCGATGCTTTCCCATGACGACCTGGCGGCCATGGCGGGGCTCTCCTATGCCGAGATCGCCTTCCGGGTCATGAAGCCTTACGTCAACGGCGAGATCGACGATGCGACCTTCCGGGGCATCGTCGAGGAGGCCTATGCCACCTTCAGCCACGACGCCGTGGTGCCCCTCAACCAGCTCGACGCCAACCACTTCCTGCTCGAGCTGTTCCACGGCCCGACCCTGGCCTTCAAGGACGTGGCCCTGCAGCTGCTCGGCCGCATCCTCGACCACTTCCTGCAGAAGCGCGGCGAGCGGGCCGTCATCATGGGGGCGACCTCCGGCGACACCGGCTCGGCGGCCATCGAGGGCTGTCGCCACTGCGACAACCTCGACATCTTCATCCTGCACCCCCACCAGCGGGTCTCGGAGGTGCAGCGCCGCCAGATGACCACGGTGCTGGCCGACAACGTCTTCAACGTCGCCATCGAGGGCAACTTCGATGACGCCCAGGCCATGGTCAAGGCGAGCTTCGCCGACCAGGGCTTCCTCGACGGCACCCGGCTGGTGGCGGTGAACTCCATCAACTGGGCGCGCATCATGGCCCAGATCGTCTACTACGTCGCCTCGGCCGTGGCGCTGGGGGCCCCCCACCGGGCGGTGAGCTTCTGCGTGCCCTCGGCCAACTTCGGCAATGTCTTCGCCGGCTACATGGCCAAGCGCATGGGGCTGCCGGTGACACAGTTCATCATCGCCACCAACGCCAACGACATCCTGCACCGTACCCTGGCCGACAACGACTTCTCCAAGCAGGAGCTGGTGGCCACCCTGGCGCCCTCCATGGACATCGTGGTGTCGTCCAATTTCGAGCGGCTGCTGTTCGAGGCCTACGAGCGCGACGGGGCGGCGGTGAAGGCCCTGCTCGAGCGCTTCCAGAGCGAGCCCTCGGCGCTGGCCGAGGCGCCGCTGGCCAGGCTGCGCGAGTCCTTCGCCAGCCACAGCGTGAGTGATGCCACCATCCTGGAGGTGATCCGCGAGGCGCATCACCGCACCCAGGAGATCCTCGACCCGCACACCGCCACCGGCTACCGTGCCGCCGAGCAGGCGCGTGCCGATGCCGCGACCCCGGTGATCACCCTGGCCACGGCCCACCCGGCCAAGTTCGCCGAGGCGGTGGTCAAGGCCGGCTTCCCGGGGGTGCCGCTGCCGCCGCACATGGACGACCTGCTGGAGCGCGAGGAGCGCTACAGCGTGCTGCCGGCGGAGCTTTCTGCCGTGCAGCGGTTCGTCGTCGAGAACCGCCGCTGAACCGCATGCCTTTAGTGCAGCGTCATCACTAGCGAGGGGCGCCGGGGATAGGCCGAAGAGGAGGTCCTATGCCAGGGATGGCATCGGTAGCGCCCAGGGATGGGTTCACAGCGCCTCCTCGCAGGCCTGTCGCCGGATCAGCCCCGAGCGGGCTGCTGCCCCCTGTTCTCAACCGTCCGCGATAACCCGCAGGAGTCAGGCTTGGACGCCGTCACCGATCCCATCGAGCTGCAGGGGCGCTTGCGCCCCCGCATCCAGCCCAGGCCCCGCGATGAGGCGCTCTATGCCCGTGCCCGCGAAGAGGGCCTGACCGAGCTTCAGGCCCGGGTGCTGGCGGGGCGGCTTGCCGGTTACCAGGGTGAACTGGCGCCGCTGGTCTCGCCCAGCCTGCGCCACCTGGCCCACCCCGAGAAACTCGCCGACGCACGGCGTGCGGCCGAGCGCATCGCCCAGGCGGTGGTGGATGGCGAGCATATCGGCATCCTCACCGACTACGACGTGGACGGCATCACCTCCCACGTGGTGATCCGGCGCACCCTGGTCGAGCTCTTCGGGGTGCCCGAAGCCCGCCTGCACAGCCTGATCGGCCACCGCATCCATGACGGCTACGGCATCAGCCTGCCGCTGGTGGAGCGCACCCTGGGGCTCTCGCCACGGCCAAGCCTGGTGATCACCGCCGACTGCGGCAGCTCCGACGAGCCGCGCATCGCCCGGCTCCGGGACGCCGGCATCGAGGTGGTGGTCAGCGACCACCACGCCCTGCCGGTGGAGGGCCCGCCGGCCTCGGCCTACGCCGTGGTCAATCCCACCCGTGACGACTGCGCCTACCCCGACCCGACCATCGCCGGGTGCATGGTGGCCTGGCTGGTGATGTCGCTGACTCGCGGCGTGCTGATCGAGTGGGGCGTGCTGCCCGAGGCGACGCCCAAGCTCTCGCCCTGGCTCTCCTACGTGGCGCTGGGCACGGTGGCCGACTGCGTCTCCCTGGGCGGCAGCGCCGCCAACCGCGCCGTGGTGACCCACGGCCTGGCGCTGATCAACCGCATGGAGGCCGCCTGCTGGCGTGCCATGGCGGCACGCCTGGGGGCCGACAGCGTGCCCTTCGATGCCGAGACCCTGGCCTTCCAGATGGGGCCTCGGATCAACGCCCGTTCGCGGCTCGACGATCCCTATGCGGCGCTGCACTTCATGCTCGCGGCGGATGACGCCACGGCGGCGCGGCACCTGGAGACGCTGGACCAGGATAACCAGTCGCGCAAGGCGATCGAGGCGGAAATGGCCGAGGAGGCCAGGGCCCTGGCGCTGCCGGCCCTGACGGCCGACGAGCCCGCCATCGTCGTCTTCCTGGCGTCCGGGCATCCCGGCGTGCAGGGCATCGTCGCATCAAGGCTGGTGCAGGCCTTCGGCCGGCCGGCCCTGGTGCTGACGCCGGCGGCGGCCCCCGGCATGCTCACCGGCTCAGGGCGCTCCATCGAGGGACTGCACCTGCGCGACGCCCTGCAGCGGACCTTCGAACTGGCGCCCGAGGCGCTGCCGCGCTTCGGTGGCCACCGCGGCGCCGCCGGGGTGGGGGTGCCGCGCGAGCACCTGGCGGCGTTCCGTACGGCCTTCCTGCACGCGGTGGGCGAGCAGCTTGGTGATACCGAACTCTGCCCGCGGATCTTCACCGACGGCGAGCTGGCGTCCCATCAGCTCGGCCTAGCCACCCTGGACGAGGTCGAGCGGCTGGGGCCCTATGGCCGGGAGTTCGATGCCCCGCTGTTCCAGGGCGAGTTCCTGGTCGAGGCGCTTCGCCCGGTGGGGGCCGATGGCAGCCACCTGATGCTCGAGCTCTCCGCCGGGGCCACGAGCCTGAAGGCGATCTGGTTTCGCGCCCTGACTCCCGGGGAGGTGCCGGCCTTCGGCATCGGCGATCGCCTGCGCTGTGCCTACAAGCTCAATCGCAACCGCTGGCGGGGGCGCGAGAGCCTTCAGCTGATGGTCGAGCACGCCGAGCCACTATAAGGAAAGAGAGATGGATCCCCAGGAACTGCCCACCGATCCCCATCGCGCCCATGAGGACGTGATGGCGATGCTGGTCGGCACGCTCTTCGTCGCCCTCGGCGTCAGCTTCTATACCCAGGCGATGCTGCTCACCGGCAGTACCGCGGGCCTTGCCTTCCTGCTGCAGTATGCCACCGGCTGGCGCTTCGGCATCGGGTTCTTCCTGATCAACCTGCCGTTCTACTGGCTGGCCGTGCGTCGCATGGGCTGGTCGTTCACGCTGCGCACCTTCGTGGCCATCGGCCTGGTCTCGCTGTTCTCGGAGCTCACCGCCGGCTGGATCCGCATCGAGTGGCTACAGCCGCTCTATGCGGCCCTGATGGGCGGCAGCCTGATCGGCATCGGCATGCTGGTGCTGTTCCGCCATCGCACGAGTCTCGGCGGCATCAATATCCTCGCGCTCTTCCTGCAGGACCGCTATGGCTGGCGGGCGGGCTACGTCCAGCTGGGTATCGATGCGCTCATTATGCTGGTCGCCCTGCTGGTGCTGCCGATGGAGCGGGTAGGGCTCTCGGTGCTGGGCGCCGTGGCGCTCAACCTGATCATCGCGCTGAACCACAAGCCGGGGCGCTACATGGGCGTCAGCTGAGGCGTGGTGACTCAGTAGTTGGGCCAGACCCCGGGTGTGGCCAGCTCCAGCAGTTGCCCGTCGGGGTCACGGTCTAATAAAGAGGCAGACTCTCCCGGGAGAGCGATATCACGAGCACTGGTCTCAATAGTTGGGCCAGACGCCCGGCGTGGCCAGCTCCAGCAGGTGGCCGTCGGGGTCACGGAAATAGAGACTCTCTCCCCCTCGTGGCCAGTGGGTGCGCCCCTCGATGGCAATGCCATGGTCCTCGAGCTGGCCCTCCCAGGCCGCGAGTTCGCGGGCCGCGATGGCGAAGGCGAGGTGCACCCGGCCGCTGCCGTCGTGGGGCGGGATCGTGCCCATCTCGTCCGGCAACACCACGGTCTCCAGCGTCTCGCCATGCAGGAAGAGCAGCAGCACCGAGCCGGCCCCGGCGTCATAGGCGGTGAAGCGATGGTCGGCGTTGAAGGGCGAGAGCCCCATCACGCCCTCGAAGAAGGTCCGTGCCCGGGCCATGTCCTTCACGTAGAGCGCGGTCTCCAGTACGCCGTTGAGCCTGGGCATGGCTACCTCCGTTTCCATTATCCCCCTTAAGCCTAGCAAGGATCAGCGTTGGCTCCCCCAGAACCACCAGGCGATCAGGGCGATCAGCGCCAGGCCGGCGAGATTGACGATCCAACTCATGACAGGGCCTCCTTCGTTTCCCGGGGGGGTGAGGTTTCCTTGCCGGCATCGGTGTCGCCCCGAGTACGGAACAGGCGCAGCCGGTTGGCATTGCTCACCACGGTGATCGAGGAGAGCGACATGGCGGCCCCGGCGATCATCGGCGAGAGCAGGGTGCCGGTGATGGGGTAGAGCACCCCGGCGGCGATGGGAATGCCCAGGGTGTTGTAGCCGAAGGCGCCCACCAGGTTCTGCTTGATGTTGCGCAGGGTGGCCCGGCTGATCTCGATGGCGGCGGCCACGCCGTGCAGCGAGCCGCGCACCAGGGTGATGCCGGCGCTCTCGATGGCCACGTCGGTGCCCTGGCCGATGGCGAAGCCCACGTCGGCCCGGGCCAGGGCCGGGGCGTCGTTGATGCCGTCGCCCACCATGCCGACGACCTCGCCCTCGCCCTGAAGGCGCTCGATCTCGGCGTGCTTGTCCTCGGGCAGCAGGCCGGCGCGGAAGTCGTCGATGCCGACTTCCCGGGCGATGGCGCCGGCGGTGTGCGCGTTGTCGCCGGTGAGCATCACCACCTTGAGGCCGTCGGCCTGCAGGCGCTTCACTGCCGCGATGGTGTCATGGCGCAGCGGGTCGCTGATGCCGAACAGCGCGGCCAGCCGGCCATCCACCGCCAGATAGACCACGGTGCGCGCCTTCTCTTCCAGTTTGCCGGCAATGTCGCGGCCGCTGGAAAGATCGATCCCGGCTTCCTCCAGCAGGCGGGCATTACCCAGCAGCAGCGCTCTGCCGTCGGCGGTGGTCGCCTTGACCCCGCCGCCGGTGACGGTGTCGAAGTCGCGAATCTCGCCGGGCTCGGCCTGCCGTTCTTCCGCGTGGGTCATCAGGGCGGCCGCGAGGGGGTGCTCGGAGCCGCGCTCCAGGGCCACCACCAGGCCCAGCACCTCCCGCTCGTCGCCCTCGAGCACCTCCGATTCCGTCACCTCCGGCTTGCCCTCGGTCAGGGTGCCGGTCTTGTCCACCACCAGGGTGGTGAGCCTGCTGGCGGTCTGCAGGGCATCGCCGCTTCTCACCAGCACGCCATGCTCGGCCGCCTTGCCCACGCCGATCATGGTCGAGATCGGCGTGGCCAGGCCCAGGGCGCAGGGGCAGGCGATGATCAGCACCGTGGTGGCGGTGACCAGCATATGGATCACCCGTGGCTCGGCACCGAAGTTGAACCAGGCCAGCGCGGTGATCACGGCGATGATCATCACCGAGGGCACGAAGACGCTGGACACCTGATCGGCCAGCTGGCCGATGGGCGGGCGGGAGTTCTGGGCGCTGGCCACCTGCTCGGTGATCTGGCCCAGGCGGGTGTCGGCACCGACGCGGGTGGCGCGATAGACCAGCGAACCCTTGCCGTTGACCGTGCCGGCACTCACCTCGTCGCCCTCGCCCTTGGTCACCGGCAGGGGCTCGCCGGTGAGCATGGACTCGTCGATATGGCTCTGCCCCTCGGTCACCTCGCCGTCCACCGGCAGGCGTTCGCCGGGGCGCACGCGGATGTGGTCGCCCTCGCGCACCTCGTCGATGTCGACCTCGCGCTCCTCGCCGTCGCGGATCACCCGCGCGGTACGGCTCTGCAGGTCGAGCAGTCGCTTGAGGGCGTCGCTGGTCCGGCCCCGCGCCCGTAACTCCAGGGCATTGCCCAGCAGCACCAGGCCGATGATCATCGCCGAGGCCTCGAAGTAGATGCCGCGGGCCACCTCGGGCAGCCAGGGGGCGAAGGCCACCACCGCCATGGAGTAGAGCCAGGCGGTGCCGGTGCCCATGGCGATCAGGGTATCCATGTTGGCCTGGTGGTGCCGGAAGTTCTTCCAGGCATTGACGAAGAAGTGGCGGCCCGGGAACACCATCACAGCAAGCGTCAGCAGGCCGATCACCAGCCAGTAGAGCCGCCCGGCCCCCACGGGGTGGGGGTGGAAGACGAACATGCTCGCCATGAGGGGCACGGCCAGGGCCAGCGACCAGGCACTCCCCTTCAGGCGGCGGCGATACTCCCGCGCGTCGCGCTCGGCGCGGGCCTGCTCGGCCTCGCGCATGTCGACGATGGGCTCGGCACCGTAGCCCACGTCCTCCACGGCCTGGACCAGGGCATCCGGGTCGGCGCTGCCGCGCACCTGGGCGGTATGGGTGCCGAAGTTGACCTCCGCGCCGACCACGCCGGGCGTGCGCTCCAGGGCCTGCTGGACGCTCTTCACGCAGCTGGCACAGGTCATGCCGCTGATCGACAGCCGTCGGGTGGTGGCGCGCGCGTCGCTCTCTTCCGCCTCTGGGGCCTTCTCCTGCTCGGACGTCTCCTCCTGACCGGATGGGCACTCGGGCCCCGGCTCGGGGGATGACTGGGTCTCTGCGTCGGCAGCGTCCGTGGGCCGAGCGGGTGGGTAGCCGGCCTGTTCCAGCAGCCGGTCCAGGGTGGTGACCTCCAGGGCAGTCTCCACCTCCAGGCGCTTCTCGTCCGGGAAGCCGACCACCTCGGCCTCCGGGTCCTCGGCCTGGATCGCCTTGCGCATCCTGCCGACACAGCCCTGGCAGCTCATGCCCGGCACGCGGCGCTCATGGTGCCGTCGGCCGGCTGCCGGGTAGCCGGCCTCGGCCAGCGCCTTGTCCAGGGCGTCATCGGTCAGGGTGGTGGTGACCTCGAGGCGCTTCTCGGACGGCATGCCGGTGACCTCGGCCTGCGCGTCACGGGCCTGGATGGCCCGGCGCATGGTGGCCACGCAACCCTGGCAGTTCATGCCGGGCACCTGGCGTTCCAGGGGCTGTCTGGCGTTCATCGGGTCTCCTCGCCGGTCTCTTGGCCGGCATTGAGCGGTTCGGGAAAGCTCTCGATCAGGCGGCAGAGGCTGTGGCCGTCGGGGGTGCCGTCGGGCATCTCCTCCCAGGCGGCAAGGGCCTGCTCCATGCGCGAAGCCAGGGACTGCAGCTCGCGGATCCGTTCACGGATCTGCGGCAGCCGGCTGGCCAGCAGGTCGCGCACCATGGGACAGGGCGAGTCGCCATGGTCGGCGTGGTCGAGGATGTCGCGGATCTCGGCCACGCCGAACCCCAGGGTACGGGCCCGCTGGATGAAGCGCAGCCGGTCCAGATCCTTCTGTCCGAACAACTGGTAGCCGTTCTCGGGATGGCGCTCGGGATGCAGCAGCCCCTCGCGTATGTAGTGGCGTACGGTTTCGGCGGTGACGCCGGCCAGCCGTGCCAGTTCGCTGACCTTCATGGCGGTGTCTCTCGGCGATGTCATGGCGCAAGTGTAAAACCCTTGTGTTACCCATAGGTCAAGGGGTAGTGGAGACACGCCTGCCGAGCTGCACGTATGTTGTCTAAGTCAATGAAAATTCAAGAAATGAAACAGTTGTTCGACCAAAGTATTAGCACTTTTTGCTTTCAAACGGCCGTTTGTGCTTGATCCCGGGTGGCGGATTCGCAAACACTGCGGGTACGCCAGAAGGATCAACGACAAGTACCCAGCATCACCTACCCGAAAGGATGTCGAGCCCATGCACAACAAGTTCAACAAGCTCTCCCTCGCCGTGGCCCTTGCCTCCACGGCACTGATCGCCAGCCAGGTGTCCGCCTCCGGCTTCCAGGTCCGCGAGCAGAGTGCCAAGACGTTGGCCAACGCTCTCTCCAACGCCACCGCCGGTGCCGAGGACGCCAGCTTCATGGCCTACAACCCGGCCGCCATCGGCAATATCGACGGCAACCAGGTCGTCGGCGGGGTGGCCTATATCGATGCCAATTTCGAGTTGCAGGATGCCGAGGCCAGCAGCCTCGGTGGCGTGGTCAATTATGATCGCGGGGGCTCTCGCGAGGGGGGGGAAACGGCGGTGGTCCCGGCCTTTGCCGCCAAGACGCAGCTGAACGAGCAGTTCGATCTGGGCCTGGCCATCTATGCCCCCTACGGGCTCTCCACCAAGTACGACGAGGACTGGATCGGCCGCTACCACGCCGTCGAGACCGAGCTGACCACCATCGACTTCCAGCCGACGCTCAACTATCGGGCGACCGAACGCCTCAACCTGGCGGTGGGTCTGCGGGCGCAATATGCGGATGCGACGCTCTCTAATGCCAGTGACTTCGGTTCTTTAGCTTTTAGAGCAGGTGATCCGAGGGCCACCCCTGGACAAAATGATGTCATCGGTGAGGTGACGGGTGATGACTGGGGCTATGGCTACACTCTGGGGACGCTATTCCAGGTGACCGATCAGACTCGCCTGGGTGTCAGCTATCGTTCGGAAATTGACCTGACCCTCGACGGCGAGCTCGACGTCAGGGGCACGGATCCCCTCTCGGACGGCGCTATTGCCGCGGGGCGGGTGACTGGAACTGGTGGCAAGGCCGAGCTGACCACGCCGGCCAACCTGAATCTGGGGATCTACCACCAGCTGACCGATCGGCTGGCGCTGATGGCCAATGCCGAGTGGACCGAGTGGAGCAGCTTCGACGAACTGGTGGTCGAGTTCGAAGATGGCCGCGATCCGAGTCGGACCGAGGAAAACTGGGACGATACCTGGGCCTTCTCGGTGGGCGCCAACTATGCGCTGACCCCGCAGTGGCTGCTGCGCGCCGGCCTGGGCGTGGACGAGAGCCCGGTGCCGAGCGCCGAGTACCGCACCCCGCGGGTGCCGGATGCCGATCGCCAGTGGGCCACTTTCGGTGCCACCTGGATGCCCAGCCCGGAGCTCGGCATCACCGCCGGCTACATGCATGTCTTCGCCGACGATGGCGATATCGACCAGCAGGCGACCGCCACCAACGAGAATGCGAGCAGGGGCAACCTCTCGGGGACCTACGAGGTTTCGGCGGATGTGTTCGCCCTGTCCGTGGACTACCGCTTCTGAGCATCGATCCTGCACCCGACCTCGAGACCCGGCTTCGGCCGGGTCTCATCGTTCTGGACGCCCGTCGGCGTGGGGATGGATGCGGCGCGGCGGCACTTTCGCTACAATAGGCGCCTTTTCCGTGCCGTCGGCGGCCCTGGCGTCGAGCCCGCGCCGCGGCGGCTATCGTTCCATCGCAGACTCGGATGAGCCCCATGCTGGAAACCAACCCGATTCACCACCTGATCAAGGACCTGTCCGAGCGGACAGACGTCCTGAGGGGGTATCTTTGACTATGCCGAGAAGAAGGATCGGCTAGAGGAAGTCACCCGCGAGCTCGAGGATCCGGACGTCTGGAGCGACCCGGACAATGCCCAGAAGCTCGGCAAGGAGCGGGCGACGCTGGAGGCGATCGTGGCCACCATCGACGAGCTCGACCAGGGGCTCGGCGACAGTCGCGACCTGCTCGAGCTCGCCGAGATGGAGGAGGACGAGGGCACCGTCGCCGAGGTCCAGAAGGAGCTCGAGGGGCTGCAGGCCAGCCTCGAGAAGCTCGAGTTCCGGCGCATGTTCTCCGGCGAGATGGACGAGAACAACGCCTATCTCGACATCCAGGCCGGTTCCGGCGGTACCGAGGCCCAGGACTGGGCCAACATGCTGCTGCGCATGTACCTGCGCTGGGCCGAGCACCACGGCTTCAAGGCCGAGATCATCGAGGTCTCCGCCGGCGAGGTGGCAGGCATCAAATCGGCCACCGTGCACATCCAGGGGGAGTACGCCTTCGGCTGGCTGCGCACCGAGACCGGCGTGCATCGCCTGGTGCGGAAGAGTCCCTTCGATTCCGGCGGCCGTCGGCATACCTCGTTCGCCTCGGTGTTCCTGTCGCCGGAGGTGGATGACAGCTTCGAGGTCGAGATCAATCCCTCGGACCTGCGCACCGATACCTACCGTTCCAGCGGCGCCGGTGGGCAGCACGTCAACACCACCGACTCGGCCGTGCGCATCACCCACGAGCCCACCGGCATCGTGGTGGCCTGCCAGAGCCAGCGCAGCCAGCACGCCAACCGCGACTTCGCCATGAAGCAGCTCAAGGCGAAGCTGTGGGAACACGAGATGCAGAAGCGCAACGCGGCCAAGCAGGAGGCCGAGGACTCCAAGGCCGATATCGGCTGGGGCAGCCAGATCCGCTCCTATGTGCTGGATGACCAGCGCATCAAGGACCTGCGTACCGGCGTGCAGTCGAGCAGCTGCGACAAGGTGCTGGACGGTGACCTGGACCCGTTTATCGTCGCAAGCCTCAAGCAGGGCCTCTAGCCCTGCCGCTCATGGCGGGGCGAAGGGCCCCGCCTTGGCGGTGTCCTTCCCTCGCCGCCGTTTTCCGCCCCAGCCCAACTTGATGACAGGTAGCCCTATGGCCAACGAGAGCCCCTCACCGGATAGCCCGCAGAACGACGAGAACCGCCTGATCGCCGAGCGGCGTGCCAAGCTGGCGGCGCGCCGCGAGCGTGCCGCCGAGACCGGCGAGAGCGCCTTCCCCAACGACTTTCGCCGCGACAGCCTGGCGGCCGAACTGAGCGGCGAGCTCGGCGACCGGGAGAAGGCGGACCTGGAGGCCCTGGACCGCCGTGCCGCGGTGTCCGGGCGGGTCATGCGCAAGCGTGGTCCCTTCATCGTCATCCAGGACCCGTCCGGTACGATCCAGCTCTATGTCGACAAGAAGGGGCTGCCGGGCGAGGTGCTGGAGGACGTCAAGGGCTGGGACATCGGCGACATCGTGGCGGCCCGCGGACCGGTGCACAAGTCGGGGAAGGGCGATCTCTACGTGATGATGGTGGAGGCCAGGCTGCTCACCAAGAGCCTACGCCCGCTGCCCGACAAGTTCCACGGTCTCACCGACATGGAGGCGCGCTACCGCCAGCGCTACGTCGACCTGATCATGAACCCCGATTCGCGCAGGGTGTTCGAGACCCGCGCCGGGGTGATCAGCGCCATGCGACGCTTCTTCGAGGATCGCGGCTTCATGGAGGTCGAGACGCCCATGCTGCAGCAGATTCCCGGCGGCGCCACGGCACGTCCCTTCGTCACCCACCACAATGCGCTGGACATCGACATGTACCTGCGGATCGCGCCGGAGCTCTACCTCAAGCGCCTGGTGGTGGGCGGCTTCGAGCGGGTCTTCGAGATCAACCGGAACTTCCGCAACGAGGGGCTCTCTACCCGCCACAACCCCGAATTCACCATGATCGAGTTCTACCAGGCCCATGCGGACCACAACGACCTGATGGACCTCACCGAGGAGATGCTGCGCAGCGTGACCCGAAAGGTGCTGGGCACCACCACGGTGCTGAATACCGTGCGCAACGGCGAGGGCGAGGTGCTGGAGACCTTCGAATACGACTTCGGCCAGCCGCTGCGGCGCATCACGGTGTTCGATGCCATCCTCGAGTTCAACCCGGAGATCCATGCCGAGGCCCTGGCCGACGAGTCCGCCGCGCGCCAGATCGCCGAGCGCCTGGACATCGACGTCAAGGACGGCTGGGGACTGGGCAAGGTACAGATCGAGATCTTCGAGAAGACCGTGGAGCATCGTCTCCAGCAGCCCACCTTCATCACCGAGTACCCCACCGAGGTGAGCCCGCTGGCGCGGCGCAAGGATGCCAACCCCTTCGTCACCGAGCGTTTCGAGTTCTTCGTCGGCGGCCGAGAGATCGCCAACGGCTTCTCGGAGCTCAACGACGCCGAGGATCAGGCCGAGCGGTTCCGCGCCCAGGCCGCGGAGAAGGAGGCCGGCGACCTGGAGGCGATGTACTACGACGCCGACTACGTGCGAGCGCTGGAGGTCGGCCTGCCGCCCACCGCCGGCGAGGGCATCGGCATCGACCGGCTGGTGATGCTGTTCACCGACAGCGCCTCCATCCGCGACGTACTGCTGTTTCCGGCGATGCGCCCCGAGGTGGAGTGATCGGGAGTCGGAAGTGTTGGTAAGGGGCGGCCCGAGCACCCATAATGATCGTCGTTTCGACGTCGAGGAGACCGTGATGAAACTGCTCAACCGCTCCGCCCTGAGCGTCAGGCCGACCCGGCATTTCGTGGAATGGATCAATGCACTCGAACCCACGATGGAGGGCGACGACCTGACCCTGGCCGACGTCGAACGCGAAAGTACCGTCTACCTGATCCCGGAGATGGACGCGCCCGAGGCCCTGGAGGCCTTCGTGCGCGAGCGCTACCTCGAGATCCTGGAGACCGAGCTGCGCGCCTGGGAAGAGGACGAGCGTCAGTGGCCGGAAGCCCTGGACTGGGCGCTCTTCCAGCGCTTCCTGCAGATCGAGCACAGCTACCTGGCCATCGACCTCGACGACGAGGCCGCGCTGGAGATCTCCGAGGTGGATGATGCCCTGCTCCTGGAGACGGACCAGGACTGACCCTCCTGTCCGACAGCGAACATGGGAAACCGGCTTCGGCCGGTTTCCGCGTTATGGACCCCGCAGTGATGGAAGCAGGATGAGCCGACTCTTCGCGACCCGCCCCGGCGACGACGGCCTGCCGGGCCCCGAGCGGCGCCTGGCGGTACTGGCGCTGATCCTCGGTACCCTGATGGCGGTGGTGGACACCACCATGGTCAACATCGCGCTGCCCGCCATGGCGGCCGACCTCGGGGTGTCCGCCTCCCGGGTAGTCTGGGTCACCAACCTCTTCCAGGTCGTCTGTGCCGCCTTCCTGCTGGTCTTCGCCGCCCTCAGCGAACTGGTCAGCCGCCGGCGGCTCTATGCCGCCGGGGTGGCGCTGTTCACCCTGGCGGCCCTGGGCAGCGCCCTGGCGCCGAACCTGGAGACCCTGCTGTTGTTCCGTGCCCTTCAGGGCCTCGGGGCCGCGGCGACCCTCTCCATCGGCCCGTCGCTCTACCGCTCGATCTTCCCCTCGCGGCTGCTCGGCAGCGCCCTGGGGCTCTCCGCCCTGGTGGTGGCCGGTGGCTACGCCGCGGGACCGACCATAGGCGGGCTGGTGCTCTCCGTGGCCAACTGGCCCTGGCTGTTCGCCCTGCACGTGCCCCTGGGACTCTGCGCGTCCTGGCTGGCCTGGCGGGCCTTGCCCCGGGAGGCGGGGCGGCGCGACGGCTTCGACTGGCGCGGGGCGCTCTGTTCGGTGGCCATGCTGGCCGGGCTCTTCCTCGGCCTGGATGGCCTCGGCCACGGGGCGCCGGCCTGGCAGGTACTCGGCTGGCTGGCACTGAGCCTGCTCAGTGGTGGGTTCTTCCTGCATCGCCAGCGTCGGGCCCGCCACCCGCTGCTGCCGCTCTCGCTGTTTGCCGAGCGACGCTTCACGTTGGCGGTCTCGGCCTCGGGGCTTGCCTTCGTCGGCCAGGGCCTGGCCTTCGTGGCGCTCTCCTTCCTCTATCAGCAGGAGATGGGCTTCACGCCACTGGAGACCGCCTGGATGTTCACGCCCTGGCCGCTGGCGATCATGCTGGTGGGCCCCCTGGCCGGGCAACTGGCGGACCGGGTCAACCCCAGCCTGCTCTCCAGCGGTGGCCTGGTGCTGCTGCTCCTGGGGCTTGCTGCCCTGGCCGGGCTCGATGCCGAGGCCGGCGTGGTGGACAGCCTGTGGCGCACGGCGCTCTGCGGTCTTGGCTTCGGGCTCTTCCAGCCGCCCAACAACCGCGAGATGATGGCCAGCGTGCCTCGCGAGCGCAGTGCCAGCGCCTCCGGCGTGATGAGCACGACCCGCACGGTGGGCCAATCGCTGGGGGTGGCCCTGGTGGGCGCCTTCCTGGCGGCCGGTGCGCCGGTGCAGGCGACCCTCTGGGTCGGGGCTGGGGCCTGTGTGCTGTCGCTCGCGGCCAGCCTGGGGCGGGTGTCGCTGGCCGGGCGGGCCCAGCGCGAGGCGCGGCGTGCCGAGCCGCTGCGGGCGTCGTCTGACCCGGACTGAAGGCGTACAATGGCCCCATCATTCACCCAGCATCGGAACCCCGACATGAGCATCCAGGCCACCATCGAAGACAAGCTCAGGGCCCTCGAGCCCGCCTTCCTGGCGGTGGAGAACGAGAGCCATCGGCATAACGTGCCGCCGAACTCCGAGACCCACTTCAAGGTCACCCTGGTCGCCTCCCGCTTCGAGGGGCTGATGCCGGTCAAGCGACACCAGCAGGTCTATGCGCTGCTCGCCGACGAACTCGCCGGCCCCGTCCACGCCCTGGCCCTGCATCTCTTCACCCCCGGGGAGTGGGAGGCCAGCGGCCGCTCCCGCCCCGACTCCCCCGACTGCCGGGGCGGCGGCAAGTCGTGACCCCGGAGCCGCAGCGCCTGCAGTACCTGGAGGCCATGGGCCTGACGGCCTGGGTCTCCCGCTATCGCCTGCCCAATGCCCTGCCCACGCCGCCCTGCGAGTGGGAGAGTGCCGCGCCGGTGGCCGAGGAGCGCCGCGCCCCCGGGGAGCGGCTGCATGCGCTGCTCGACGAGGCCGCGGAGGCCCAGGTCGCCACCCCGCGACCGGCCCCTGCCGAGCCGGAGCCTCGCCACCGCCCCCCGGCCGGCAAGGCCCGGGCGCTGCTCGGTGACCTGGTGCCCGCCGACGAACAGGAGGCGACGCCCGAGACGCAGGCCCCGGCCCCCGTGCGCCATGGCGAGGCGCTGCGCTTCACCCTGCAGGTCGCCTGCCTGGATGGCCGCTGGCTGGTGCTGCTGCCCCGGGAGGCGCCGCCCGGCAGCGTGGAGCTGCGCCTGCTGCGCCACCTGCTGCAGGCCGCTGGCGTGGTGCCCGAGCAGATGCCGGCCTTCGAGGCCTTCCGCTGGCCCCAGGTGGAGGGATTGCCGGTGGAGGCGCCGCTGGAAGAGGCCCGGGAGGGTCTCCAGGCCTTCCTGGCCGGTCGGCAGCGGCGAGGCTGGGTACCGGAACGGCTGCTGGTGTTCGGCGAGGACGAGACCCTCGCGGAGATCCTGACCCTCGCCGACGACCACTGCCCGCTGCTGGCGCTGCCGGCCTGGCAGGGGCCTGCGCTTGGCGAGCTGGCCGGTAGTGCCGAGGCCAAGCGTGCCCTCTGGCCGCGGCTGGCCGGGTGGCGCGACGCCTGGCAGGCGAGTCGTGAGCCCGGCTGAGGTGGTGCGTCGCCTGGTGCCGGCCGACCTGGCGACGCTGTCGGCGCTGGAGCTGGCCGCCAGCTCCGCCCCCTGGAGCCGGGATCAGCTGCAGGCGGCACTGGACGACTCCGACACCCGGGTGTTCGGCATCGAGCGTGAGGCGTGCCTGATCGGCCATGCGATGGTGGTGCGGCTGCCCTTCGATGCGGAGCTTCAGGCGATCCTGGTGGCCAGGGAGGCGCGTGGCCAGGGGGCGGCGGGACGCCTGCTGGCGGCGGTGATCGAACAGGCGCAGGGCTGGCGCAGCGAGCGCCTGCTGCTGGAGGTCAGGGCGGGCAACGCCGCGGCCCTGGCGCTGTATCGGGGGGCGGGGTTCGGCGAGGATGGCCGGCGCCGTGGCTACTACCCGGCAGGCGCTGCCGGCCAGCGGGAGGATGCGCTGCTGATGTCGCTCCCGCTGGCCTGAGGCCGCCTCAGTTGCTGGCGGTCGTCTCGACCTCGTCGAACTTGCCCAGCAGGGCGGAGAGGCGGCGCTCCCACTCCTCGCGTTCCTGCTTCAGACGGGCGTTTTCCTCGCGCAGCTCCTCGGCTTCCATCCTCATCAACTCCAGGGCCTCGACGGCGCTGGTGACCTTCTGTTCGAGCTGGTTGAAGAGTTCGATACTCATCCTGTTCTCCTGACGACATCCTGCTGGTGGGGCGTGCCCGATGGGGGTCCTTCAGCGCGCAGCGTAACGCCGCGCTCGGGGCTCAGCAAGCGTCGCCGTGGGGCGACCCCGCGCCAGCCGGATGCCGGCGGTAGAGCCGCCCGGTGCTGTCGCCCGCACGCACCTCGCGGTGCAGTTGCCAGCTGGCGGGGACCTCGGGGGCGTGCGCCGACTCGGTTTCCACGTAGATCAGCGCCTCCTCGGTGAGCCAGCCGGCCTCCAGGGCGCGGCAGCAGGCCCCGGTGAGCCCCTGGCGGAAGGGCGGGTCGAGAAATACCAGGGAGAAGGGGGTGGGGTCGTCGGCGAGGAAGGCCAGGGCATCGGCGGTGATCAGGCATCCGCGCTCGGCGGCCCCCAGGGTCGCAAGGTTGTCGGCCAGCTGGCGCGCCACCCGGGCGTCGCCCTCGACGAACACCGCCTGCCGGGCGCCCCGCGAGAGGGCTTCCAGGCCGAGTGCCCCGGTGCCGGCGAAGAGGTCGAGGACCCGTGCCCCGGGCGTGACGGCGGCGAGCCAGTTGAACAGCGTCTCGCGCACCCGGTCCGGGGTGGGGCGGAGCCCCGGGTGGTCGAGCACCGGCAGCTGACGGCGCCGGTACTCGCCGCCGATCAGGCGCAGTCGGCCGGGGCGCTTGGCCTGGGCGGCAGCCGGCCGGCGGGGCTTGCGGGAGGGGGGGCGGCGTCGTGTCATGGGGGCGGATTGTAACCGCCGGCTTGTCCACAGTCATGGTGCGCGATGGTAGGATGAGACGATTCGTTCATCCGTGAGGCGTGATCCCCCCATGTTCGGTATTTTCAAGCGCAAGAAGAAGCAGGAAGGGCAGCAGACGACACCGGAACAGGAGGCCGAACGCCGGTCGGACGAGCAAGCGGCAGACGACGCCACCGAGCCCGCGCCGCAGGCGGAGGCCAGCGACGACGAGGACCACGAGGTTACCTCCGGCCGCCAGCCGGCGGAGACGAACGAGCCGGCCCGGGACGCGGCCGCCGAATCCGCCCCGACGCCAGGGGAGGCGGCCAGCGCTCCCGCCTCGACGGTGGAGGCCGGGCCGGCCGTCGAGACTGCGCCCGAACCCGAACCCGAACCCGAACCCGAACCCGAACCCGAACCCGAACCCGAGCCGGCTCGGCCCAGGGCGGCCCTGCAGGAGAAGCCGAGCGCCGAGAAGACGGGCTGGTTCGCGCGCATCCGCGCCGGGCTCGGCAAGACGCGGGCCAACCTCACCGACGGCCTGGCCGACCTCTTCATGGGCCGCAAGCAGATCGACGACGACCTCATGGAGGAGCTCGAGACCCAGCTGCTGATGGCGGACGTGGGCATCGAGGCCACCACCGAGATCATCGACCGGCTCACCGACCGGGTCTCGCGCAAGGAGCTCAAGGAGCCACAGGCGCTCTACCGGGCCCTGCAGGAGGAGCTCGCGGCGATGCTCGAGCCGGTCACCCGGTCGTTGGCGCTGCCGCCCAAGGGTGAAGGCCCCTTCGTGATCCTGGTGGTGGGGGTCAATGGCGTGGGCAAGACCACCACCATCGGCAAGCTGACCCAGCGCTTCCAGCGCGAGGGGCGCAGCGTGATGCTGGCCGCCGGCGACACCTTCCGGGCGGCGGCGGTGGAGCAGTTGAAGGTCTGGGGCGAGCGCAACGACGTGCCGGTGATCGCCCAGCACACCGGGGCCGACAGCGCCTCGGTGATCTTCGATGCCGTGTCGGCCGCCAAGGCGCGGGGCGTCGACGTGCTGATCGCCGACACCGCCGGCCGCCTGCACAACAAGGCCCACCTGATGGAGGAGCTCAAGAAGGTTCGCCGGGTGATGGGCAAGGTCGACGCCAGTGCCCCCCATGAAGTGATGCTGGTGCTCGATGCCGGGACCGGCCAGAACGCCCTCGCCCAGGCCTCGACCTTCAACGAGGCGGTGCCGGTCACCGGCATTACCCTGACCAAGCTCGACGGTACCGCCAAGGGCGGTATCATCTTCGCCCTGGCCCGCCAGCTCGGCACACCGATCCGCTTCATCGGCGTCGGCGAGTCGCTGGATGACCTGCGCCCCTTCGTGGCGAGCGAATTCGTCGATGCCCTGTTCGACCGCGAGCCGGTGTCGCCCGGGTCATGATCGCCTTCGAGCACGTCGGCAAGCGCTACGGAGGGCGCTTCGAGGCGCTCGCCAATATCGACTTCCGGGTGCATCGTGGCGAGATGGTCTTCCTCACTGGCCACTCCGGCGCGGGCAAGAGCTCGCTGCTGCGCCTGATCATGCGCCTGGAGCGACCCAGTCGCGGCAAGGTGCGGGTGGCGGGCCATGACATCGACCGCCTGCACCACAGCCAGATTCCCTTCTATCGCCGCCAGATCGGCGTGGTCTTCCAGGACCACCAGCTGCTCTTCGATCGCTCCATCTATCACAACGTGGCCCTGCCGCTGGAGATCCAGGGGGTCGAGCATCGCGAGGCGGCGCGTCGGGTGCGGGCGGCGCTGGACAAGGTGGGGCTGCTGCACCGCGAGGCCGCGCTGCCCATCGAGCTCTCCGGCGGCGAGCAGCAGCGGGTCGGCATCGCCCGGGCGGTGGTCAACAAGCCGGCGCTGCTGCTCGCCGACGAGCCCACCGGCAACCTCGACCCCCAGCTCTCCGCCGACATCATGGCACTGTTCGAGGACTTCAACCGCATCGGGACCACGGTGATGGTCGCCAGCCATGACCTGGCATTGATCGCCCGGCTGCGACATCGCACCCTGCGGCTCCACGAGGGGCGTCTGGTCGCCGACGAGGAGGTCGCATGAGCCGCGAACCCGCCCCCTCGCCCCGCGGCGCACGCACGCACCGGCCGTCAGGCGGCGTCCGCTGGCGGGCCTGGGCGCGTCACCACCGCGCCATGGCCGTCGACAGTGCCTGCCGCCTGCTGCGCCGGCCACTGGGCAGCTTGCTGACCATGCTGGCCATTGCCATCGCCCTGGTGCTGCCGGCAGGGCTCTGGCTGACCCTGGACAGCGCCCGCCTGCTCGACGCCGAGCTTGAGGAGAGTGCGACCCTCACCACCTATCTGGAGGCCGGGGTCGGGGAGGGCGAGGCCGGGCGCATCGAGGAGGCCCTGGCCGCCCAGGCGGGGGTGGCCGGCACGCGGTTGATCACCGCCGCCGAGGGGATGGCCGAGTTCGAGCAGGCGCTGGGGCTGCGCGATGCCCTGGCGAGGATCGAGGGCAATCCCCTGCCGGCGAGCGTGGTGGTGCGCCCCGGGGACCCCGACCCCGAGGCGGTGCGCGAGCTCGCCGAGACCCTCGAGGCCGTGGTTGGGGTCGAGGAGGTGCGCCTGGACCTCGCCTGGCTCGAGCGCCTGCGCCACCTCGCCGAGCTGGGTCAGCGGGTCACCCTGGCCCTGGGCGTGCTGTTCGGGCTGGGCGTGCTGCTGGTGGTGGGCAACACCATCCGGCTCGCCGTGGAGAATCGCCGCCAGGAGATCGAGGTGGTGACCCTGATCGGCGCCACCCATGCCTTCGTGCGTCGCCCCTTCCTCTACAGCGGGGCCTGGTTCGGGCTGGGCGGCGGCCTGCTGGCCTGGGGCCTGCTGACGCTGGGCAGCGACTGGCTCTCGGCGCCGGTCTCGGCCCTGGCGGCGAGCTACGGGGCCAGCTTCCACCTGCCGCGGCTGGGCCCCGAGGGGTCTACAATACTGCTTGCCTGTAGTACACTACTTGGCTGGCTGGGTGCCTGGATCGCCGTGAATCGGCACCTGGCGGAGATCCGGCCTCGCTGAGGCGAGTGCCGGTCGAATCCACGGGATATCGGGCATCAGCCGGAACTTTCGTCGGTCTTCACCGTCATATGCGGCAACCATGCACAGCCTTATGGGTTTCGAAGGAGACAACCTGCACATGAGCACCAGTCTTCTGCCGGTGGGTCAACTCTCCCCGGGTCATGACCTGAACGGTTACATCCAGGCGGTCAACGGCATCCCCATGCTGACCGTCGACGAAGAGCGCGAACTGGCCTTCCGCCTGCACGACGAGGGCGACCTCGAGGCGGCGCGGCGCCTGGTGCTCTCGCATCTGCGCTTCGTCGTTTATATCGCGCGCAGCTATTCTGGCTACGGCCTGCCCCAGGCCGACCTCATCCAGGAAGGCAATGTCGGCCTGATGAAGGCCGTCAAGCGCTTCGACCCCAACCAGGGCGTGCGGCTGGTCTCCTTCGCCGTGCACTGGATCAAGGCCGAAATCCACGAGTTCGTGCTGCGCAACTGGCGCATCGTCAAGATCGCCACCACCAAGGCCCAGCGCAAGCTGTTCTTCAACCTGCGGGGCGCCAAGAAACGCCTGGCCTGGCTGAACAGCGACGAGGTCGAGGCCATCGCCAAGGACCTCGACGTCAAGCCCGAGGTGGTGCGCGAGATGGAAGGGCGACTGTCGGCCCACGACGCGGGCTTCGATGCCGCGCCAGGGGAAGACGACGAGTCCGCCTACCAGGCGCCGGTGCACTTCCTCGATGATGCCAGCGCCGACCCGGCCACCCAGCTCGAGGACAGCGACTGGGAGCAGGATGCCACGCACCGTCTGCAGCAGGCCCTGGAGGCCCTCGACGAGCGCTCCCGGGACATCCTGCAGCGTCGCTGGCTGGGGGATGACAAGGCCACCCTGCACGAGCTGGCCGACGTCTACGGCGTCTCCGCCGAGCGTATCCGCCAGCTCGAGAAGAACGCCATGAAGAAGATCCGCCTGCAGATTGGTGACGCCCTGGCGGCATGACCTCCGCGGTGCCCGCATCCGCATGACGACGCCCCGACCAACGGTCGGGGCGTCGTGCGTTATGCCGCACGTTGCCGTCAGGCCGTCTGAGGGGTGTCGCGCAGCAGCTGGGCCGAGAGGAGCGCCCACTGGTCGTCCCAGTGCTCGGTAGGACGGTGGCGAAAGTCACTGCGCACGTAGCGCGAGATCTGCCCCTCGAGCTGGGCCAGCAGCAGGTTGGCGGCCGCCGAGACCGGCAGCGAGGGGCGCCGCCCCTCGCGCAGCTCTGCCTCGCGCAGCACCTGCTTGAGCTGGGTCTCGAGGCGCTCGAAGAGCTGGTGGATGCGAAGGCGCAATCGTGCCGTCTCCCCGGTCAGGGCGTCGCCGCCCAGCAGGCGGGAGAGGCCCGGGTTCTTCTCGGCGAAGGCCAGCACCAGGGTGAGGATCTGGCCGCAGCGTGGCACCGCCTCCGGCACCTCCTCGAGGATGCGGCCGATGCGCTCGAAGAGGGACTCCTCGATGAACGCGATCAGCCCCTCGAACATGCGCGCCTTGCTGGGGAAGTGGCGATAGAGTGCGGCCTCCGAGACGCCGACCTGGCGGGCCAGGGCGGCCACGGTGATGCGCTTGCCGCTGTCCTCCTCCAGCATCAGCGCCAGGCCCTGCAGTATCTGCTCACGGCGACTGGGGGTTCGTGTTTCCTGCGTCATGTCGTTATGTTCTTGTCGGTCGGGTGAATCGGGCCGGAGGGCTCAGCCGGCGTTCGGGTCCTGGGGGATGTCGGTGATCAGGGTGCCCACCCCGGCGTTGGTGAAGATCTCCAGCAGGGTGGCATGGGGCACCCTGCCGTCGATGATATGGGCGCTCCTCACGCCGCCCTTCACGGCGTCCAGGGCGCAGCGGATCTTCGGCAGCATGCCACCATGGATGGTGCCGTCGGCAATCAGGGCATCCACCTGGCCGGTGGTCAGCCCGGTGAGCACCTCGCCCTCGGCGTTCATCAGGCCGGCCACGTTGGTCAGCAGCATCAGCTTCTCGGCATCCAGGGCCTCGGCCACCTTGCCGGCCACCAGGTCGGCATTGATGTTGTAGCTGCGGCCCTTCGCATCCACGCCGATGGGGGCAATCACCGGGATGAAGTCGCGGGCGGCGAGCATCTCGATGAGGTCGGTGGAGATGTGCTCCACCTCGCCCACGTGGCCGATATCGATGATTTCCGGCGCGGTCATCTCCGGGCTCTGGTGCTCCACCTTGAGCTGGCGCGCGCGGATCTGCGCGCCGTCCTTGCCGGTCAGGCCGATGGCCTTGCCGCCGCACTGGTTGATCAGGTTGACGATGCCCTTGTTGACCAGCCCGCCCAGCACCATCTCCACCACGTCCATGGTCTCGGCATCGGTCACCCGCATGCCGTTGACGAACCGTGACTCGATACTGAGCTTCTCCAGCAGCTCGCCGATCTGCGGTCCCCCGCCATGCACCACCACCGGATTGATGCCGACCTCCTTCATTAGCACCATGTCGCGGGCGAAGGAGTCGATCAGGGTGTCCTCGGTCATGGCGTTGCCGCCGTACTTCACCACCACGGTCTTGCCGGAGAAGCGCTGGATGTAGGGCAGTGCCTCGGAGAGCACCTCCACCACCAGGCGCGGGTCGCGGGTCTGTTCGGTCATCGGTCGGGTTACCTCTCCTGTCTATGCGGCGAACCGCCCCTCAGAGGGGCAGCTCGAGCTCGGGTGACACCTGGGCGAGGGCGTCGGCGAAGCGGCCGCGGATGCGTGCCAGGGCGGCGTCGTCCTTGCCCTCGAAGCGCAGCACCAGCACCGGCGTGGTGTTGGAGGCGCGGCACAGGCCCCAGCCGTCCGGGTAGTCGACGCGGATGCCGTCCAGGGTCGTCTTGATGCCCTCCTCGCCGAAGTCGCCTTCACGAGCCAGACGGTCCACCAGGGCGAACTTGGTCTCGTCGGTGACCGTGATGTTGATCTCCGGAGTGCCGACGTCCTGGGGGTAGCGGGAAAAGAAGGTATCGGCATCATCGCCCTGCTTCGACAGGATCTCCAGCAGGCGGGCGGCGGCGTAGAGCCCGTCGTCGAAGCCGTACCAGCGCTCCTGGAAGAAGATGTGGCCGCTCATCTCGCCGGCCAGCAGGGCGCCGGTCTCCTTCATGCGTGCCTTGATCAGCGAGTGACCGGTGCGCCACATCTCCGGTGTGCCACCGGCTTCCTCGATCACCCGGGTCAGGTTGCCGGTGCACTTGACGTCGAAGATCACGCGGGCGTCGCGATTGCGCGACAGCATGTCCTCGGCGAAGGCCATCAGCAGGTGGTCGGGGTAGATCAGCTTGCCGCTCGGCGTGATCACGCCGAGGCGGTCGCCGTCGCCGTCGAAGGCCAGGCCGATGTCCGCGCCGGTCTCCTGCACGGTGCGAATCAGGTCCTGGAGGTTCTCGGGCTTTCCGGGGTCCGGGTGGTGGTTGGGGAAGGTGCCGTCGATCTCGGCGAACAGCGGTATGGTCTCGGCGCCAAGGCGCTCCACCAGCGCCGGGCCGAGTTCGCCGGCCACGCCGTTGCCGCAGTCGACCACCGCCTTGATCGGGCGGGCGAGGGTGACGTCGCCGAGGATGCGCGTGAGGTAGGCGTCGCGCACATCCTCCTGGCGCGCGCTGCCCCGGCCTTCGCTGAGCTCGCCGCTCGCCAGGCGGGTGTGCAGTGCGGTGATGGCATCGCCGGAGAGCGTCTCGCCGCCCAGCACGATCTTGAAGCCGTTGTAGTCCGGCGGGTTATGGCTGCCGGTGACCATCACGCCCGAGGCCGTGCCGTCGAGCACGTGGGTGGCGAAGTAGAGCACCGGGGTGGGGACCATGCCGATGTCGACGACGTCGCAACCCGAGGACAGCAGGCCGCGGGTCAGGGCCGCCAGCAGGCGGGGGCCGGAGAGGCGGCCGTCACGGGCCACCACCACGGTGGACTCGCCGCGGGACCGGGCCTCGCTGCCGATGGCGCGACCGATCTGCTCGACACCGGCCTCGGTCAGGGTGTCGTCGACGATGCCGCGGATGTCGTAGGCGCGGAAGATGGAGGCGGGGACTGCCTGGCTCGCTGCTTGGGTCATGGGGTCCGTCCTTTATGGCGTATCGAGTGGTGTGCTGCCGTCCCTGGGCGTCAGTGACGACCGGAGCTGCCGAAGCCGCCGGTGCCCCGGCGGCTGGTATCGAAGGCCTCGACGACCTGCAGGTCGGCATGCACCACGGGAACAAGCACATACTGTGCCAGCCTCTCGAAGGGTTCGATGGTGAAGGGCGCGTCGCCACGGTTCCATGTGGAGATCATCAGCTCGCCCTGGTAGTCGGAATCGATCAGCCCCACCAGGTTGCCAAGCACGATGCCATGCTTGTGGCCCAGCCCCGAGCGGGGCAGGATCATCCCGGCGAGGGCCGGGTCGGCGATGTGGATGGCAAGCCCCGTGCGCACCAGCTCGCACTGACCGGGCGCCAGGGTCAGGGGGGCGTCGAGCAGGGCGCGCAGGTCCATGCCGGCGGCGCCTTGGGTGGCGTAGTGAGGCAGATAATCACGCACGCGCTCGTCGAGCAGCTTGACGGCGAGGCGCGGGCGGTCGGGGAAGGAGGGCATCGAGGATCCTCGGGTGTTCGGTGTCAGGAGGCGTGGCGGGGCGGCAGGCAGGCCAGGGCGCGGCGCACCACCGCCAGGGCGAGCAGCGCCTTGGGCTGGGGGGCGAGGCTCTCGCTGCCTTCACTGTCGCCTTCCCGCCACAGCAGCAGGGCGGCGTTGTCGTCGCTGCCGAAGCCGAGCCCGGCCCGGGAGACGTCGTTGGCGACGATCATGTCGAGCCCCTTGCGGGTCAGCTTGTCACGGGCGTAGGCCTCCAGGTCGCGGGTCTCGGCGGCGAATCCCACCACCAGAGGGCGCTGCGCCTGGGGCAGGGCGGCCACGGAGGCGATGATGTCGGGGTTCTTCACCAGGCGCAGGGTGAGGCCCTCCTCGCCCTCGACCTTCTTGATCTTGTGCTCGGCGGCCGCCTCGGCCCGGTAGTCGGCCACGGCGGCGCAGCCGATGAAGATATCACTGTCGGCGGCCAGCCGCTGGGCGGCCTCGTGCATCTCCCGGGCCGTTTCCACGTCGGTGCGTTCGACGCCGTCCGGTGTCGGCAGGACGACCGGGCCACTGATCAGCCGCACCCGGGCGCCCAGCGAGGCGGCGGCGGCGGCCAGGGCGAAGCCCATCTTGCCGGAGCTGTGGTTGGAGAGGTAGCGCACCGGATCGAGCGGTTCCCGGGTCGGGCCGGCGGTGATGGTGACGGTCAGGCCGTCGGCCTCCCGTGGCGCCTTCGGCTCGGCCGACGTATCGTGCGATGCCCCGGGGGGCGCGGCATCGGGCGCCATAGAGAGCGCGGCATCGGGCGCCATGGAGAGCAGCGCCGCCAGGATCGCCTCGGGCTCCAGCATGCGCCCCGGTCCCACGTCGCCGCAGGCCTGGTCGCCGCTGTCCGGCCCCAGCAGTTGCCAGCCGTCCTCGGCCAGCTGGCGCGCGTTGCGCTGGGTGGCCGGGTGGCGCCACATGGCCTGGTTCATGGCCGGGGCCATCACCGTCTCGGCCTCGCTCGCCAGGCACAGGGTGGTGAGCAGGTCGTCCGCCAGGCCCTGGGCGAGGCGCGCCATCAGGTCGGCGGTGGCCGGGGCGATCAGGATGGTGTCGGCCCAGCGGGCGAGCTCGATATGCCCCATGCCGGCCTCGGCGTCGGGGTCGAGCAGCGAGGTGCGGACGGCTTCTCCCGTCAGGGCTTGCAGCGTCAACGGGGTGATGAAGGCCTGGGCGCCCTCGGTCATCACCACCCGCACTTCGCAGCCGGCCTGGGTGAGCAGGCGGGCGAGCTGGGCACTCTTGTAGGCGGCGATGCCGGCGCTGATGCCGAGCAGCACGCGTCGGTGGGGGAGTGTCGACATGGCGGTATCCGAGCGTGAATCCGGTCGCCTACCTTACCACCGGTGCCCGACCTTGCGTAGCCGCCGCGCCGTCTACACTGACAGTCACGGGCGTCAGGCAGGGAGGCAGGGATGTCGATTCGGGACTGGCCGGAGGGGGAGCGCCCCCGGGAGAAGCTGCTGGCGCTGGGGGTGGAGGCGCTTTCCGATGCCGAACTGCTGGCGATCTTCCTGCGCGTCGGCGTGGAGGGACGCTCGGCGGTGGACCTGGCCAGAGACCTGCTGTCCGCCTTCGGCGGGCTTCGCCAGCTGTTGGAGGCCGACCAGGCACGCTTCTGCGCCGAGCGCGGCATGGGCATGGCCAAGTACGTCCAGCTCCAGGCCACCCTGGAGCTGTCGCGGCGGCATCTCGCCAGCCAGCTCGACCGGGGCGATGCGCTCACCTCGCCGTCGCTGGTGCGTGCCTACCTCGCTGCCCAGCTGCGCCATCTCGGCCACGAGGAGTTTGCCGCGCTCTTCCTCGACAGCCAGCATCGCGTGATCCGCTACGAGTCGCTGTTCCGCGGCACCCTGGACAGCGCTTCGGTCTACCCTCGGGAGGTGGCCCGCCGCGCCCTGGAACTGGGGGCCGGCGCCATCATCTTCGCTCATAACCACCCCTCCGGCGTGGCCGAACCCTCCGATGCCGACCGGCGCATCACCGAGCGCCTGCGTGAGGCGCTGGGGCTCTTCGAGGTCCGCGTGCTGGACCACTTCGTGGTGGGCGACGGGGAGGTGGTCTCCTTCGCGGAGCGGGGATGGTTGTGAGGGCCGGGATGGATAGGAAAATCGCGCGCGGCTGGCTATAATGCCGCACCGGCTGCGCTGGGCCCCTTGGTACGGGCCACCCGCCTGTCATCGTCGCCTGCCGCGCCATCGAAGCGTGTCGCGAGGCCATGTCACGCCCCCGTCGGATCATCGTCGCGTCGCTTGCCGAATGCGGCGGTCTCTGGTATAAAGTGCAGCCTTTGAATTC
Source organism: Halomonas rhizosphaerae (assembly GCF_030012485.1). Lineage (NCBI taxonomy): Bacteria > Pseudomonadati > Pseudomonadota > Gammaproteobacteria > Oceanospirillales > Halomonadaceae > Halomonas > Halomonas rhizosphaerae. The sequence continues at coordinate 12,243 of NZ_JASCQQ010000006.1, read as the reverse complement.
CCTTGGGTCAAATGACAACGGGGTCGTCCCGGTTTGCCCGACAGGTTTTGAACACTCAGGTCTAAACACCTGGCCAAGCGGTTGGAGGCTCTCATGTCCAAAGTATGTCAGGTTACCGGCAAGCGCCCGGTGACTGGTAACAACGTTTCACACTCCCAGCGCAAGACGCGCCGTCGTTTCGTGCCGAATCTGCATTCCCACCGGTTCTGGGTGGAGTCCGAGAAGCGCTTCGTCAAGCTGCGCGTCTCCTCCAAGGGCATGCGCATCATCGACAAGAAGGGCATCGAGGCGGTGCTCGGCGACATCCGCAAGCGCGGCGAAGCCGTCTAAGCGATCCATCAGGGGAGAGAATTGTCATGCGTGACAAGATCAGAATGATATCCAGTGCCGGCACCGGCCACTTCTACACCACCGATAAGAACAAGCGGAACACCCCGGACAAGCTCGAGATGAAGAAGTTCGACCCGGTGGTCCGCAAGCACGTGATGTACAAGGAAGGCAAGATCAAGTAAGCCTTGGTCGCTTCCGCCGCAGGCAGGAGCCTGTCAGCCTGAACCCGGCCCCATGGTCGGGTTCTTGCGTATCACTGCCCCTCCGGACGAGACCATGCCCGAGCTGCCCGAAGTCGAGACCACCCGACGTGGCATCGCCCCCCATGTGGAAGGCCGTGAGATCACTGAGGTGATCGTGCGCCAGGCACGCCTGCGCGTGCCTGTGCCGACGGACCTCATCGAGCGGCTGGTCGGGGCGCGCATCGGCGTGCTTGCCCGGCGTGCCAAGTACCTGCTGGTGCCGCTCGAGGGCGAGGCGTCGGGGACCCTGCTCTGGCACCTGGGCATGTCCGGCAGCCTGCGCATGGCCCGCCTGGGCGAGCTGCCGAAGAAGCACGACCATCTCGACCTGGTGCTCGACGACGGCGCCATCCTGCGCTACCACGATCCGCGCCGCTTCGGCTTCGTCGACTGGCTGGCCGGCAGCGCGGCGCAGGATTCGCGCCTGGCCCGGCTGGGGCCGGAGCCGCTCTCCGAGGCCTTCGACGGCGAACGCCTCTTCACGCGCTCCCGCGGCCGCCGCCTGGCCGTGAAGCCCTTCCTCATGGACAACGCCGTGGTGGTGGGGGTGGGGAACATCTATGCCGCCGAGGCCCTGTTCCTGGCCGGCATCGACCCGCGGCGCGCCGCCGGGCGCATCTCCCGGGAGCGCTATGAGCGGCTCGCGGCGGCGGTGCGCGAGGTGCTGGCCGCCGCCATCACCCAGGGCGGCACCACCCTGCGCGACTTCGTCGGCGGCACCGGTGAGCCGGGCTACTTCAAGCAGCGCCTCAATGTCTACGGGCGCGACGGCCAGCCCTGCCGGCGCTGCGGCGCCGAGCTGCGCCTGGTGACCCTGGGCCAGCGGGCCAGCGTGTTCTGCGGCCACTGCCAGACCTGACGGCGGCGCGGCCCCGCCGACGCCCCTCCACCCTTTCACGAGACAGTTCCATGAACGCACTTCGCTCACTGCGCCTGAAGAAGAACGCCGACCGCCGGCTCAAGGCCGGCCACCTGTGGCTCTACTCCAACGAGATCGACATCCAGGCCACGCCGCTCAAGGAGATCGAGGCCGGGGCGCAGGTAGTGGTCGAGGCCGCCAACGGCAAGGCCATGGGCGTGGCCTACGTCAACCCGCACTCGCTGATCTGCGCGCGCATGGTCTCCCGCGACCCGGCCCAGGGGCTCGACCGCTCGCTGCTGGTCCACCGGCTCAACCAGGCACTGGCGCTGCGCCAGCGCCTCTACGACAAGCCCTTCTATCGCCTGGTGCACGGCGAGGGCGACCTGCTGCCGGGGCTGGTGATCGACCGCTTCGGTGACGTGCTGGTCGTGCAGCTCAACACCGCCGGCATGCAGGCGGTGCTGCCCGAGCTCCTGGACGCCCTGGACAAGGTGCTGTCGCCCTCGTCGGTGGTGCTGCGCAACGACACCAGCGGTCGCCGCCAGGAGGGCCTCGAGGCCGGCGTCGAGGTCGTCAAGGGCGAGTTGCCCGACCAGGTGCTGCTGGAGGAGAACGGCGTGCAGTTCGTTGCCCCGGTGCTCGACGGGCAGAAGACCGGCTGGTTCTTCGATCACCGGGTCAATCGGGCCTGGCTCAATGGCCTGGTGGCCGGCAAGCGGGTGCTGGACCTGTTCAGCTACGTGGGGGGGTGGGGCGTGCAGGCCGCGGCCAATGGCGCCCGCGAGGTGCTCTGCGTGGATGCCTCCGGTCCGGCACTGGAGCGGGTCGCCGAGAACGCCGCCCTGAACGGGCTGCACGAGCAGGTGGCCGTGGGCGAGGGCGACGCCTTCGAGGTCCTGGCGGCCCTCAAGGCCGAGGGCGAGGAGTTCGACGTGGTGATCCTCGACCCGCCCGCCTTCATCCGCAAGCGCAAGGACATCCCCAACGGCGAGCGCGCCTACGGCAAGCTCAACCGTGAGGCGATGCGCCTGCTGGGGCGCGACGGCCTGCTGCTCTCGGCCTCCTGTTCCATGCACCTGGCCCCGGAGCGCCTGGTGGACGTGGTGCGCGGGGCGGTGCGTCACCAGGACCGCCAGGGCCAGATCCTCTTCCAGGGCCACCAGGGGCCGGATCACCCGGTCCATCCGGCGATTCCCGAGACATCCTACCTCAAGGCCCTGGGCGTGCGCGTCTTCCGGGACTAGCGCGCGGTGCTCCCCGACTACGTTCGCGCCTTCGCCCACTCCAATGCGCTGCTGGTCAGCCACGTGCACAACGTGCTGACCGCGGCCGGGATTCCCGCGGAGCTGCGCAACCTGACCCTGGGCGGTGGCGCCGGTGAGCTGCCGCTGGGGGAGTGTGAGCCGGAGGTGTGGGTGGCGCCCCACAACCTCGCGCGGGCCGAGGCCCTGATCCGCCAGACCCTGGAAGGCTCGAGTGATCGCCCGGCATGGAGCTGCCCGGGGTGTGGAGAGCGCCTCGAGGGCGCCTTCGATACCTGCTGGAACTGTGGCACCCGCCGAGAGCCCTGAGACGGCCCGGGCCCCGACTGACCCTGCCATGATCGACGTCGTCCGGATCGCCACCTCGGGGTGGGGTGGCAGGGTTTCCTGCAGGGGTGCTGGCCAGAAGAAGAATTTCTGGACAGAAAGCCCTTTGGTATCGATATTTCTTGTTCTTCTGCGTGGACTCTTCGTGTATGGACTGCCTGTGCTGTAATGGGGAGGAAAGCCACCCAACAACAGCGTGCAGGAGAACGTCATGCAGATCGCCGTGCCCAAGGAAATCAAGAACCACGAGTACCGCGTTGCCCTGACCCCCACCGGGGCCCGGGAACTGGTCGGTCGCGGCCACACGGTCACGGTGCAGGCCGGCGCCGGCGAGGGTGCCGGCTTCGCGGACGCCGCCTATGAGGCCGCCGGGGCGCGCCTCGAGGCCGACGTGGCCAGGGTCTGGGAGGGCGCCGAGCTGATCCTCAAGGTCAAGGAGCCGCAGGCCGAGGAGGTCGCGCGCCTCAAGGCCGGCCAGACCCTCTTCACCTATCTCCACCTGGCCGCCGAGGAGACGCTGACCCGAGGCCTGATGGAGAGCGGCGCCACCTGCATCGCCTACGAGACCATTACCGACCGCCAGGGCGGCCTGCCGCTGCTCGCGCCGATGAGCACCGTGGCAGGGCGCATGGCCATCCAGGCCGGCGCCCACAGCCTGGAGAAGGCCCAGGGCGGTGCCGGCGTGCTGTTGCCCGGGGTGCCCGGGGTGGCGCCGGCCAAGGTGGCCGTGATCGGCGGCGGCGTGGTGGGCGAGAATGCCGCCCGCATGGCGCTGGGCCTCGGCGCCGATGTCACGGTGCTCGACAAGTCGATCCCGCGCCTCGAGACCCTGGACGACCGCTACCAGGGCCGCATGAAGACGGTCTTCTCCACCGCCGATGCCATCGACGAGGCGGTGCGCGAGTGCGACCTGATCGTGGGTGCCGTGCTGATCCCGGGAGCCGCCGCCCCCAAGCTGATCACCCGCGAGATGCTCGCCGAGATGAAGCCCGGCAGCGTGCTGGTGGACGTGGCCATCGACCAGGGCGGCTGCTTCGAGACCAGCCGGGCCACCACCCATACCGACCCGACCTACATCGTCGACGGGATCGTGCACTACTGCGTGGCCAACATGCCGGGCGCCGTGGCGCGCACCTCCACCCAGGCGCTGACCAATGCCACCCTGCCGTTCGTGATCGCCCTGGCCGACAAGGGCTGGCAGCAGGCCCTGGCCGATGACCCGCATTTCCTGCCGGGGCTCAATGTCCATGACGGCCGGGTGACCTACCAGGCGGTGGCGGATGCCTTCGGCCTGGAGAGTGTCGATCCCGCCAGCTTGGTGAAATAAGGCAGCCTCGTTGGCTGGAGGCCAAGAGCCAGAGCGGCGCCGGCGGCAGGGCGAAGCGGAGGTCCTTTTCCAAGGATGGACATGGGAACGCCCAGGGAAGGGGGGCACAGCGCCTCCGCCCAGCGCTGTCGCCAGTAAGCCGCGCTTAGGGGAGCCTTGCTCGCCCCGGTCGCCTTGACCGGGGCCTCGCGTTACCATAGCGGCCATTTCCGAACAGCAGAGTCCGCTATCCCCATGAGTGCAGCTTCCGAGAAGACCCGGGTTCTCACCGGCATCACCACCACCGGCACCCCTCATCTGGGCAACTACGTGGGGGCGATCAAGCCCGCCATCGCCGCGAGCCAGGACCCGAGCGTCCAGTCCTACTACTTCCTCGCCGACCTGCACGCGCTCATCAAGTGCCAGGATCCGCGCCGGGTGCAGGAGTCGCGCCTGGAGATCGCCGCCACCTGGCTGGCGCTGGGCCTGGATACCGACAACGCCATCTTCTATCGCCAGTCGGACGTGCCCGAGATCACCGAGCTCACCTGGATGCTCTCCTGCGTCTGCGCCAAGGGGCTGATGAACCGCGCCCATGCCTACAAGGCGGCGGTAGCCGAGAATGAGGCCGCCGGCAACCAGGACCCGGACAAGGGCATCACCATGGGGCTGTTCGGCTACCCGGTGCTGATGGCCGCCGACATCCTGATGTTCAATGCCAACAAGGTGCCGGTGGGCCGCGACCAGATACAGCACATCGAGATGGCCCGCGATATCGCCGGACGCTTCAACCACCTCTACAAGGGGCAGTACTTCACCCTGCCCGATGCCGTGGTGGACGAGCGGGTGGAGGTCCTGGGCGGCCTGGATGGCCGCAAGATGTCCAAGAGCTACAACAACACCATCCCGCTGTTCGTCTCCGAGAAGAAGCTGCAGAAGCTGGTGCGCAAGATCAAGACCAACTCCCTGGAGCCCGGCGAGCCCAAGGATCCCTCGAGCTGTACCCTGTTCCAGATCTACTCGGCCTTCGCCACGGTCGGCCAGACCGAGGCCATGCGCACCGAGTACGCCAATGGCATCGGCTGGGGCGAGGCCAAGAACCGCGTGTTCGAGTTGCTCAACGAACAGCTGCGCGAGCCTCGCGAGCGCTACCAGGCGCTGATGGAGGACCCCGGCCATATCGAGCAGGTGCTGATCAAGGGGGCCGAGAGGGCCCGTGCCGAGGCGGCGCCCCTCATGGATCGCCTGCGCCAGGCGGCGGGGCTGGGGCGCTTCGTCTGAGTCGCGGCCGCAGCATGCCGATAGCGCCTGTGGTCGTTGAGGGATGACTCTTATTCTTTAAAGCTATTGATCATTTCTTTTAAATGCTTTTACGTGCTTTTTGAGAGTGGCTATCATGCCCGGTCTACCGGGCGTCATGCCCCTGATGACTTCGAGAGAGCACGCCATGAGTGAACTCGCCCTGACCCAGCGCTCCCGCCTACCCGTCTCCGCCGTGGCGGCCGGTGCCTTGCTGCTGGGCGCCCTGGCCGTGGGCGCCGCCTTCGGCGCACGCCTCGGTGCCCTGATGGTGGTGGGGGGCCTGCTGGGCATGGTGCTCTACCATGCCGCCTTCGGCTTCACTGCCGCCTGGCGCGTCTTCATCACCGAGCGGCGTGGCCGCGGCCTGCGTGCCCAGATGGTGATGCTGACCCTCGCCGTGTTGCTGTTCTTCCCGGCGCTGGGTGCGGGCAGTCTCTTCGGCCAGTCGGTGAACGGCTTCGTGGCCCCCATCGGTATCTCGGTGGTGGTCGGCGCCTTCCTGTTCGGCGTGGGCATGCAACTCGGCGGCGGGTGCGCCTCGGGGACCCTGTTCACCGCCGGCGGTGGCAATGCCCGCATGTTGATCACCCTGCTGTTCTTCATCGTCGGCTCGCTGATCGGCACCGCCCACTTCACCTGGTGGCAGGGCCTGCCTGCCTTCCAGCCGGTGTCACTGGTCAAGACCGCCGGCGCCGGGGGCGGGATCGCCATCAGCCTGGCGCTGTTCGCCGCTATCGCCGCCTTCACCGTGGTGATGGAGAGGCGCCGCCACGGCGAACTGGAGCGGACCCCGACGATCGATGCCGGCAGCAGCCGCTGGCTCACCGGTCCCTGGCCGCTGCTGGCCGGGGCCGTGGCCCTGGCCCTGCTCAACTTCGCCACCCTGGCACTGGCCGGTCGCCCCTGGGGGATCACCTCTGCCTTCGCGCTGTGGGGGGCCAAGGGCTTCGAGGCCCTCGGTGGCGACGTCAGCCAGTGGGGCTACTGGCAGTCATCGTGGAATGCGGCCGCCCTGGAGGCCACGCTCTGGCGCGACATCACCAGCGTGATGAACATCGGCATCCTGCTCGGGGCGCTGGTGGCAGCGTCGCTGGCCGGCAAGTTCGCGCCCAACTTCCGTATCCCGGCGAAGTCGGTGCTGGCGGCGGTGATCGGCGGCCTGATGCTTGGCTACGGGGCCCGCCTGGCCTTCGGCTGCAACATCGGCGCCTACTTCAGCGGCATCGCCTCGGGCAGCCTGCATGGCTGGGTGTGGCTGGTGGCCGCCTTCGCCGGCAACATGCTCGGAGTGAGGCTGCGTCCCTTCTTCTTCCAGGGCGAGGCAGGCCGGTTGCCCGCGGCGAAGGGTTGCTGAGCCGCATGGCAGACCGCGAGACAGGCGCCCCGGCCCCAGGCCGGGGCGCCGTCGTTTGCGGCGTGCTAGAGTTGGCGGCAAGGTGCCGACAGAGCGCCAACGGCCCGTTCCAGTCACCGTATCGAGGCGAGAGATGACCATCGACCAAAAGCGTCCCCTCTATATTCCCTATGCCGGCCCGCCGCTGCTCGAGATGCCGCTGCTCAACAAGGGCAGTGCCTTCACCCGCGAGGAGCGCCTGGAGTTCAACCTGATCGGCCTGCTGCCGCAGAATGTGGAGACCATCGAGGAGCAGGCGGAACGGGCCTATCGCCAGTACAGGCAGTGCCGAAACGACCTGGACAAGCACGTCTACCTGCGCGCCATCCAGGACGACAACGAGACCCTCTACTACCGGCTGGTCGCGGAGCACCTCGAGGAGATGCTGCCGATCATCTATACCCCTACGGTGGGCAAGGCGTGCGAGGAGTTCTCCAACATCTACCGCAACCACCGGGGGCTGTTCATCGCCTACCCGGACCGCGACCGCATGGATGACATCCTGCGCAGCTCCACCAAGGACAAGGTCAAGGTGATCGTGGTCACCGACGGTGAACGCATCCTGGGGCTCGGTGACCAGGGCATCGGCGGCATGGGCATTCCCATCGGCAAGCTGGCGCTCTATACCGCCTGCGGCGGCATCAGCCCGGCCTACACCCAGCCGATCATGCTCGACGTGGGGACCAACAACCAGGCGCTGCTCGACGATCCCATGTACATGGGCTGGCGCCACCCGCGGGTCTCCCAGGAGGAGTACGATGCCTTCATGGCGGAGTTCATCGCCGCGGTGAAGCGGCGCTGGCCGGGGGTGCTGCTGCAGTTCGAGGACTTCGCCCAGGCCAATGCCCTGCCGCTGCTCGACCGCTATCGCGACGAGCTCTGCTGCTTCAACGACGACGTCCAGGGGACCGCCTCGGTGGTGGTGGGTACCCTGATGGCCGCCTGCCAGGCCCGCGACGAGGGTATCGGCCAGCAGAAGGTGGTCTTCGTGGGGGCCGGGTCGGCCGGCTGTGGCATCGCCGAGCAGGTGGTGGTGACCATGCAGGCCGAGGGTCTGACCGAGCGGGAGGCGCGCTCGCGCATCTACATGGTCGACCGCGAGGGGCTGGTTACCTCCGAACAGACCTGGCTTCGCGACTTCCAGGGCCGCCTGGCCCACGACCCCGAGATGGTGGCCGACTGGGGCGGCCAGTCGCTGCTCGAGGTGGTGCGATGGATCGAGCCCACGGTACTGATCGGGGTCTGCGGCATGCCGGGCATCTTCACCGAGGAGGTGGTGCGTGCCATGCACGCGGGCTGCGAGATGCCGCTGATCATGCCGCTCTCCAATCCCACCTCCCGAGCCGAGGCCGTGCCGGAGGACGTGATCCGCTGGACCGATGGCCAGGCCCTGGTGGCCACCGGCAGCCCCTTCCCGCCGGTGGAGTACGGCGGCCGCCGCATCCCCATCGCCCAGTGCAACAACGCCTACATCTTTCCGGGGATCGGCCTGGGCGTGGTGGCCGCCGGGGCTAGGCGTGTCACCGATGCCATGCTGATGGCCTCGTCCCGGGCGCTGGCGCGCGAGGCGCCGCTGGTCAAGCAAGGGGTGGGGGCCCTGCTGCCGCCGCTCTCCAAGATCCGCGAGCTCTCCAAGGCGATCGCCTTCGACGTGGCCGCCCAGGCCCAGGGCGAGGGCGTGGCGCTGAAGACCAACGGCATCAAGCTGCGGGAGGCCATCGAGCGCAGCAGCTGGACGCCGGAGTACCGGCGCTACCGTCGCCGCTCCTTCTGAGCTTGCCACAACCACAACAGGGCCCGGGCGGTTTGCCCCGCCCGGGCCCTGTTCGTGACACACGTCAAGAGCACACGGGGGCGGCAGGGACCGTCATTGCGCGCCTATACTCCGCGCAGATGGGTTATCAACGCGGCGCAGGGAGGTCGGCAATGACAGCATCGACGGTCAAGGGGATTCGTCCGGAACACGAGGTGATGACCCGGCAGCGTCTGCCCTACTTCGTCGGCATCTCGGGGCAGACCGTGGGTGCCACGGGGCTGTCCATGCACCTGGTGGTCATTCCGCCGGGTGGACGTGCCGATCCTCATCTCCATGTCGGCTATGAAACCGGCATCTATGTGCTGGAGGGCCGGGTGTGCACGCGCTGGGGCGCGTCGCTCGAGCGAGAGACGATCAGCGAGGCCGGGGATTTCCTGTTCATCCCTCCGGGTGTGCCCCACGAGGCCATCAACCTCAGCGATACGGTGCCGGCCCGCGCCGTCGTCGCCCGTAACGATCCGGCGGAACAGGACAGGGTCGAGCCTTATGCCCCCGGGCGCTAGTGCCACCCGAGTGACATGAGGGGCGGTGGGGTTCGCTAGCCCTGCAGCGAGAGGAAGGTCACAGAGGCGAAGGCCCCACCGGGAAACCGGTGGGGCCTTTCAGTCAGTGGCTGATGATCGGGCCGCTTGTGTCGTCCTGATCAGGGTGCCCCTGTCATGCCGACCCGATCATCTTGCGCAGCACGTAGTGGAGGATGCCGCCGTGGCGGTAGTACTCCAGCTCGTTGGCGGTATCGATGCGGCACAGCGCCTCGAGCGTCTTCTCGCCCTTGTCGGAGGCGATGGTCACCTTGACCTTGCCGCCCGGGGTGAGCTCACCGAGCCCCTCGATGGAGACCGTCTCGTCGCCGGTCAGGCACAGCGTCTTGCGGCTCTCGCCTTCCGGGAACTGCAGCGGGACCACGCCCATGCCGATCAGGTTGGAGCGGTGGATGCGCTCATAGGACTCGGCCAGTACCGCTCGCACGCCGAGCAGGCGGGTGCCCTTGGCGGCCCAGTCGCGGGAGGAGCCCGTGCCGTACTCCTTGCCGGCGATCACCACCAGCGGCGTCCCCTCCTGCTGGTACGTCATGGCGGCGTCGTAGATCGCCATCTGCTCACCGGAGGGCACATGGCGGGTCTCGCCGCCGACCACGCCATCGAGCATCTCGTTCCTGATGCGCACGTTGGCGAAGGTGCCGCGCATCATCACCTCGTGGTTGCCGCGACGCGACCCGTAGGAGTTGAAGTCCACCGGCTTCACGCCCCGCTCCTGAAGGTAGCGCCCGGCGGGGCTGTCGGGCTTGATGGCGCCGGCCGGCGAGATATGGTCGGTGGTCACGGAATCGCCCAGCATGGCGAGTACCCGGGCGTCCTTGACGTCCTCGATGGCGGGAGGCGTGCGTCCCATGCCCTCGAAGAAGGGGGGATGCTGGATGTAGGTGGAGTCCTTTGACCACTGGTAGACCTTGCTCTGCGGCACCTCGATGGCCTGCCAGACCTCGTCGCCGTCGAACACCTCGGCATACTGCTTGCGGAACATGGCGGTGTTGACCTGCTCCACGGCCTCGGCGATCTCCGCCTGGCTGGGCCAGAGGTCCCTGAGATAAACCGGCTTGCCGTGATGGTCGATGCCCAGGGGATCACGGGTCAGGTCGAGCTGGACGTTGCCGGCCAGGGCATAGGCCACCACCAGCGGCGGCGAGGCCAGCCAGTTGGTCTTGACCAGCGGGTGCACCCGGCCCTCGAAGTTGCGGTTGCCGGAGAGCACCGAGGCCACGGTCAGGTCGCCCTCCTCGATGGCCTCCTCGATGGGGCCCGCCAGGGGGCCGGAGTTGCCGATGCAGGTGGTGCAGCCATAGCCCACCAGGTTGAAGCCCAGGGCATTCAGGTCATCCTGCACACCGCCGGCGACCAGGTAGTCGGTGACCACCTTGGACCCCGGTGCCAGGGAGGTCTTCACCCAGGGCTTGGTGTGCAGGCCCTTCTCGCGGGCCTTCCGGGCCAGCAGGCCGGCGGCCATCATCACGCTGGGGTTGGAGGTGTTGGTGCAGGAGGTGATGGCGGCGATCACCACGGCCCCCGGATTCAGCCGGAAGGCCTCGCCGTCGAGGTCCACGTCCTTGCTGTCATGGTGTTCGTAGCTCTCCTCGACGCCCACGGCAGTCTGGCCGCCCTCGGACATCAGCTTGCCCTTCTCGGTGGTGGAGAGCGGCTTGCCGTCGTCCTCCATGACCTTGGCGAAGACCGACTTCATGTCCTTGAGCGCCACCCGGTCCTGGGGCCGCTTGGGGCCCGCCAGGCTGGCCTCGACCTCGGTCATGTCCAGCGCCAGGGTGTCGCTGAAGACCGGCTCGTCGCCGGGCTCGCGCCACAGCCCCTGGGCCTTGCTGTAGGCCTCCACCAGTGCCAGCTGGGCGTCCTCGCGGCCGGTGAGGCGCATGTAGGTCAGCGTCTCGTCGTCCACCGGGAAGAAGCCGCAGGTGGCGCCGTACTCCGGGGCCATGTTGGCGATGGTGGCGCGGTCGGCCAGCGGCAGGTCCTTGAGGCCATCGCCATAGAACTCGACGAACTTGCCCACCACGCCGTGATTGCGCAGCATCTGGGTCACCGTCAGCACCAGGTCGGTGGCGGTGATGCCCTCGCGCAGCTTGCCGGTGAGCTTGAAGCCCACTACCTCGGGAATCAGCATGGAGACCGGCTGGCCCAGCATGGCGGCTTCGGCCTCGATGCCGCCCACGCCCCAGCCGAGCACGCCCAGGCCGTTGATCATGGTGGTGTGGGAGTCGGTGCCCACCAGGGTATCCGGGTAGGCCAGCGTCCTGCCGTCCTGCTCTTTCGTCCAGACGGTCCTGCCCAGGTACTCGAGGTTGACCTGGTGGCAGATGCCGGTGCCGGGCGGCACCACGCGGAAGTTGTCGAAGGCCTGCTGGCCCCAGCGCAGGAACTCGTAGCGCTCGTGGTTGCGTTCCATCTCGATGGCCACGTTGTCCTTGAACGCCGTGGGGTTGCCGAACTTGTCGACCATCACCGAGTGGTCGATGACCAGGTCCACCGGCGACAGCGGGTTGATGCGGGCCGGATCCTCGCCGAGGGATTCCACCGCGGCGCGCATGGAGGCCAGGTCGACGACCCCGGGCACGCCGGTGAAGTCCTGCATCAGCACCCGCGCCGGGCGATAGCCGATCTCGCGGTCGGAGTGTCCCTGTTGCTGCCAGTCGACCAGCGCCTGCATGTCCTCGCGGGAGACGCTCTCGTCATCGGCGAAGCGCAGCTGGTTCTCCAGCAGGATCTTCAGGGTCTTGGGCAGGCGGTCGATGTTGCCCAGTGCGTCGGCGGCCTTCGCCAGGCTGTGGTAGTGGTAGGTCGTGCCGCCGGCGTCCAGCGTCTGCAGGGTATCCGGTGTGGACTCGTTGCTCATG
>NZ_JASCQQ010000005.1:0-116987 GCF_030012485.1 Halomonas rhizosphaerae | reverse complement strand
GGCCTTCGTCACGAGTGGCGCATATTCTACCGAAGCCGGCGTCTCCGTCAAGCGGGAATTTCGCGAAACAACCCGAAAAACCCAAACAGAAACAACCACTTCTGCCACTCATCACCGCCTGCAACGTGTGCCCGTCGCCGGCAGCGGATCCGTACTTTACGGATTTCCCCGCGGCCAAGCAAGGCCTTCATGAAAAAAAGTTTCACGCCTCCCCGACGAGTCATCCACAGGGCCTGGTGTCAGGCGCCTGTGGATGACCTTAGCCCGAAGCGGAGCGGCTGGCCCGGTCGAGCAGCGAGAGAATCGAGCGGTAGGGGATGTTGCCGTGCTGGCTCAGGCCGATCTCGCAGGTGCGCGAGTTCGAGTAGCCGGCACTGCACCCCTTCACCTGCTCCGCCAGTCCCTCCAGTGCGGAGGCATTCAGCTCCGGGGTCGTGAACCCCTTGTCTCCGGCGAAACCGCAGCAGGTAATCTCCGCGGGCACCACCACCTCCCGGGCACAGGCTCGCACCAGCCCGACGAACTTGTCGGCCAGCCCCATGCGGGTGCTCGAGCAGGTGACGTGCACGGCGACCCTCTCGTCGAGCGGCGTGACAGCGAGCCGGGGCAGCAGGTGGTCATGGGCGAAGGCGACCGGTTCCAGCATCTCGAGTCGCTCATCCAGGTGCTCCCGCATCTGCAGGGTGCAGGGACTGGTGTCGCAGAGCACCGGATAGCGCCCGTTCTGGCTCGCCACCAGCAGCTCGCGGTTGAGTTCACGCGCCTTGTGGTTGGCCTCCTCGTACTGCCCCTTGGACTTGAAGGCCATGCCACAGCACAGGTGGCCGATCATCTCCGGCAGGATCACCTCGAAGCCAGCCTTGTCGAGCAGCGCCAGGGTGATCTCCATCACCGAGCGTGACTCGGCCTCATCGTCATGGGCCGTCCCGAAGATGCGGGTGGCACAGGAGGGCAGGTAGACCACCTTGTCCCTCGATACATCCCCCGACGGCGCATGTTCCAGCACCCGGACCGGCGCCGACCTGGGCAGGGCCGGACTCCACTGGGGCAAGCGGTCACCGCTCAACCGACGCGCACCGGTACTCATCTTTTCCATCAGGTTGACGCCCAGCACGGCGCGCGCCGCGCCCGCCGCGGTCAGACCGCCCCGCGCCGCACGCGTCGCCCCGGAGAAGTGTCGGCCGATGCGCCTGGCCAGGGCGGCCTTGTCCAGCGAGCGGTCGCGACGCAGCTGACGCACCATTTCACCGGTATCGATGCCCACCGGACACTGGGTGGCGCAGAGCCCCGTGGCCGCACAGGTGTCGATGCCCTGGTAGACATAGGCCTCCTCGAGCTGCTTCATGCGGTCCTTGTCGGCGTCGGTGACCTGGTTACCCAACGCCTCGAGCCTCGCCAGCTCGCGACGGATCACGATGCGCTGGCGTGGCGTCAGCGTCAGGTCGGTCGAAGGGCAGACTGCCTCGCAGAAACCGCATTCGATGCACTTGTCGACGATCGCGTCGGCCGCCGGCAGGGGCTTGAGGTTCTCCAGGTGCAGCGTCGGGTTGCGGCTGAGGATCACCTCGGGATTGAGCAGATTGCCGGGATCGAAGAGCGCCTTGATCTCCCACATCAGCGCATAGGCCTCGGGCCCCCACTCCAGTTCCACGTAGGGCGCCATGTTGCGCCCGGTGCCGTGCTCGGCCTTGAGCGAACCGCCATACTCCACGCCGACCAGCTGCGCCACTTCGTCCATCAGCGCCTGGTAGCGCTCCACCTCGCCGGGCTTCTCGAAGCCCTGGGGAAAGACGAAGTGCAGGTTTCCCTCCAGGGCGTGCCCGAAGAGGATCGCATCCCGGTAGCCATGCCGATGGAAGATATCGGTCAGCGCCAGCACGCCCTCGTCGAGACGCTCGATGGGAAAGGCCACGTCCTCGATGATCACCGTGGTGCCGGTCTCGCGCACCGCCCCCACGGCAGGGAACAGCCCCTTGCGGATCTTCCAGTAGAGGGCATAGGTAGCGGCGTCGCGGGTGAAGGTGACCGGCTCCAGTGTCTGGATGCCCTCGAGGGTCGCCTGCACCGCCTGCATGCGCGCCTCGAGCTCGGCCTCGTCGTTGCCACGCACGTCGACCAGCAGCGCCGCCGCCCCCTCGGGTAGCGTCCTCAGCACCGCGGGCATGCCAGGCTGGTCCTGCACGGAGCGCAGCGCGGCCCGGTCCATCAGCTCCACGGCGGAGACCGGCGCCTGCTTGAGGGCGATGGTCGCGCGGCAGGTCGTGCCCATGTCGGGGAAGAAGGCCAGCGCCGCGGCCTTCAGGGGCTCGTCGACCACGGTGTCGTAGGTGATGGTGCTGATGAACCCCAGGGTACCCTCGGAGCCGATCATCAGGTGCTTGAGGATCTCGATGCCATCACTGAAATCGACTAGGCTGTTGAGGGCGTAGCCGGTGGTGTTCTTGAGCCGGTACTTGTGGCGGATCTTCCCGGCCAGGGCATCGTTGCCCTGCGTCTGGGCGGCAAGGCGTTCGAGCCCCGCCAGCAGCACCCCATGGGAGGCCCGGAAGGCGGCGACGCTCGCGGCGTCGGCGGTATCGAGCAGGCTGCCGTCGGCCAGGATCACCCGGATGTCGCGCACCGTGCGATAGCTGTTCTGGGCCGTGCCGCAGCACATCCCCGAGGCATTGTTGGCGGCGATGCCGCCGACCATGCAGCTGGCGATGGAGGCCGGGTCGGGACCGATCTTGCGCCCGTAGGGGGCCAGCAGCTGGTTCGCCCTGGCCCCGATAACCCCGGGCTGCAGGCGGATCGCCTGGCCCTCGTCGAGGACCGCATGGTCCCTCCAGCCGCGGCCGAACTGGATCAGTACCGAGTCGGTCACCGCCTGGCCGGAAAGCGAGGTACCGGCGGCGCGAAAGGTCACCGGCAGCTCGCGCTCCCGGCACTCCGCCAGGGTCCGCTGCAGCTCCGCCTCGTTCTCGGGGCGGACCACCAGTTGCGGAACCAGCCGGTAGAAGCTGGCATCGGTACCGTAGGCCAGGGTACGCAGCGGGTCGTCGATCAGCCGCTCGGCGGGTATCGTCGCCGCCAGCGCCGCCTTCAACTCGCGCCAGGCGGTCTTGGACGTCATGTCTCTTCCCCCACCGCGGTGCCGGCATGGCGCACGATGACCACCAGCTCGCGGGGCCCATGGACCCCGTAGGCCAGGGTCTGCTCGATGTCCGCGGTCTTGCTGGGCCCGGAGATCAGCAGGGCGTTGGTGGGCATGCCGCCGGCCCAGCCCTGGGCCTCGACGACATCGAAGAAGGTGTCCTCGAGGGTATGGGCGTCCAGCATCGCAATATGCACCGGCGGCACCAGGCTGATCAGCCGCGGCTCGTCCGGCGTTGGCCAGAGCCACAGGCTGCCGGTCTCGGCGATGGCCCCGCGGGTCGAGGTCAGGCCCGCATCGACGCTCTCGAACTGCTCGCGCTGCCAGGACTCGATGTCGCGGTCGACGTCGACCAGCTCCACCTCGGTATCGGCCAGGGCGCGGCGCGCCTCGGCGGCCACCGGGTGCTGCTTCCCCAGTGCCAGCCGGCGCACGCCCTTGTCGGCGAGCACCCTGGCCAGGGTCTCGGTCCAGTCATCCCCGTCCGCGTGGATAACCTCGCCGTGCACCGAGGCGATCCAGCGCTCGAAGCGCACCAGGCGCTCCTCCTGGCTCCAGCCTCTATGGGTCACCACGGCGAAGTCGCTCTCTGGGGCGCTCAGCGGGCCGTCGGCCCGCTCGCGCAGGCGCTTGAGAATGGCGTTGCGGGCACTCATCAGCGCTCCTCCTCGCGGGTCTTGTTCGCCTGATGGCGCTTGACCAGTGCATGCAGGGTGGTGCCCGCCGGCTTGGGGGCGGTGCGGTAGTCGGTCCAGGCGCCCAGCTTAGAGGGCGTCAGCGCCCTGAGCTTGCCAGCCACTGCGGTGCCGGCGCGCCAGGCGGAAGGATGGGTCGCCATCCACTGGAAACCCTTCCAGGCGGCGGCTTCCTTCCGGGTGCGCTTGACGCCTGCACCGGCCACGTTGCCGCGCCCCTCGCCCACCGACTCGCGACGCAGGCGCACCAGCAGGTCGGGGATCGGGATCTTCACCGGGCACACCTCGCCACAGGCGCCACACAGGCTCGAGGCCGTGGGCAGGTCCTTGGTGTCATCCAGGCCCATCAGGTGGGGCGACAGGATGCTGCCGATGGGGCCCGGGTAGGTGGTGCCGTAGGTGTGGCCGCCGACCCGGGTGTAGACGGGACAGTGGTTCATGCAGGCGCCGCAGCGGATGCAGCGCAGGGTATCGAGCAGTTCGTCGTCCTGGTAGATGCTGGAGCGACCGCTGTCCACCAGCACCAGGTGCACCTCCCTGGGCCCGTCATGCTCGTCCTCCTTGCGCGGCGAGCTGATCATGTTGAAGTAGGTGGTGACGTGCTGCCCGGTGGCCGAGCGGGTCAGCAGGGCATAGAGGGGCGGCACGTCGCGCAGGTGCTCGACGACCTTCTCGATGCCGGTCACGGCCACGTGTACCGGCGGTACCGTGGTGGTCATGCGGCCGTTGCCCTCGTTCTCCACCAGGCACAAGGTGCCGGTCTCGGCCACCGCGAAGTTGACACCGGAGACCCCCACGTCGGCGGCCATGAAGCGCTCGCGGAGCTGCTGCCTGGCCGCCGCGGTCATGTAGTCGACGTCTCGGGTGCGCTCGGTGCCGGTCTTGTCGTGCATGATGTCGGAGATCTCATCGGTGTTCAGATGGATCGCCGGCATGATGATGTGCGAGGGCGTCTGCTCGTTGAGCTGCACCAGGTACTCGCCGAGGTCGGATTCCAGCGCCTCGATGCCCGCCGCCTCGAGGTGAGCGTTCAGGTGCATCTCCTCGGAGACCATCGACTTGCCCTTGATCACCGACCTGGCGTCGTGGGACTGGCAGATATCGCGGATGATCCGGCAGGCCTGCTCGCCATCCTCGGCCCAGTGCACCTTTATGCCGTTGGCTTCGCAGTTGGCCTCGAGCTGCTCGAGCAGGTCAGGCAGCTTCGCGAGTGCCCGCAGGCGGATGTTGGCGCCCAGCTCGCGCAGGGTCTCCAGGTCCCAGTCGCCGAAGCTGTCGCGGCGCTTGCTCATCAGGCCATCCATCGCCTTGCGGAAGTTGGCGCGGATCTGTGGATTGCCGAGGGCATCATGGGCCTGGCGGTGAAATTCCCGGGGGGTGAAGGTCTGCACGCTCATGAGGTCCTCCGCCACAGGTAGCTGGCGATGTGCTCGCCCTTGACCGGCTTATTCTGCTGCTCGAAGCGCCCGCCGATGTTCATCATGCAACCGCAGTCGGAGGTCACGAAGCGCTGGGCGCCGGCCTCCGCGATGGCCGTGGTCTTGTCCTCCACCATGGCGGCGGAGACCTCGGGATGACGCACGGCGAAGGTGCCGCCGAAGCCGCAGCACTCGGCGGCGCGTGCCTGCTCCACCACCTCGACCTGGCCGAGCTGGGCCAGCAGGGCCGGGCCGGTCTCGGCCAGTCCCATCTCGCGCCGGGCGCTGCAGGAGGTGTGCATGGCGACCTTCTCCGGTTCGCCGCGATCCTCGAGCTTCAGGTGACAGACATGGACCAGGAACTCGGTCAGCTCATGGATCCGCCCGGCCACTTCATTGGCCTGCTCCTCGAGGTCGGTCCCGGCAAAGAGCTGGGGGTAGTGGGTGCGCATCATGCCGCCGCAGGAGCCGGAGGGCACCACGATCGGCCAGGGCTCGGGGAAGAGGCCGAGCTGGGCCGCCGCCACTGCCCGGGCCTCCTGCTGGTAGCCCGACGTGTAGGCCGGTTGCCCGCAACAGGTCTGGTCCTCGGGAAAGAGCACCTCGATGCCCTCCCGCTCGAGCAGGCGGATAGCGTCCAGGCCAGCCTCCGGATAGAAGAGGTCGACGAGGCAGGTCCCGAAGAAATAGACCTTCTCCGGCTTCGGTGGATAGAGCTTGACTGGCGTCATGGCAGATCCTGGACAGCGCAGGAGCACGGCAGCATTGCGCTGAAGTCGTTGATTCGGGCTACGGAAAATTGGTAAAACCAATTGACACTGAAATGTTGCCGCACATTAGGAGGCGGAGCCTGCAGTGTCAAACGCGCAAGGCCCGCTTCCCAGCCTCGCTCGCCTATACTTTAGTCTATCGGTTTCAACGCTTTTCCCAACATGCTGATGTGGCAGGAGAAATTCAGACGGCCTGACGCAGGGACAGCGCGCCGTTGACGCGGTGTTTGGTAATACCAATTTGATGGCGATACCATGCCGACTTTCGCCACGTGTTCCGGAGCCACCACCATGGCCTATCAACCCGTCCGACAGCCTCGCCTCGCCGACGTCATCACCGAGCGCCTCGAGGCGCTGATCCTCGAGGGGAGCCTGAAGCCAGGCCAGCGCCTGCCGCCGGAGCGCGAACTGGCCGAGCGCTTCGGCGTCTCGCGCCCCTCGCTGCGCGAAGCAATCCAGAAGCTGTCGGCCCGCGGCCTGCTGACCAGCCGCCAGGGTGGCGGCACCTTCATCAGCGAGGAGCTCAACAGCGGCTACAGCGACCCGCTGCTGGAAATGCTCTCGCGCCACGGGGAGTTCCACCTCGACCTGCTCGAGTTCCGCGACGCCATGGAGGGCATCTCCGCCTACTATGCCGCCCTGCGCTCCACGCCCACCGACAAGGCGCTGCTGATCAAGCGCTTCGAGGAGCTCGAGGCGTGCTTCAAGGGCCGTGACCCGGCGCTCGAGGCCCGCGCCGACGCGGCCTTCCACATGGCCATTGCCGAATCGGCCCACAACGTGCTGCTGCTGCATACCATCCGAGGCATCTTCCACCTGCTGGAGAAGAGCATCGTCGACAACCTGGCCCACCTGTTCGAGAAGCCCGAATCGCGCCCCCTGCTGATGAAGCAACACCGCGACCTGCTCGATGCGATCCTCGAGGGCCGGGCCGAGGACGCCCGCACCCGCGCCCACGAACACCTGGTTTTCGTGGAAGAGGGGCTGCTCGAGGTCGAGCGCGCCGAGACCCGGGCCCAGCGCGCCCTGCGCCGCGCCCAGGTCATGCCCGCGACCTCACGCTGAGGCGGCCATGCCGACGACGTCCCGCCGCCGGGCCCGCCAGCTGCTCTGGTTGCTGATGCCCCTCGGCCTGGTGCTCGCCATGTGGCAGGCCGCCCTGCTGGCCCGCGACCAGGCCCTGCAGGGGCTGCGCCAGGACGCCGAGAACGAGCTGCGCCTCTCGGCGGCGAGCCTGGTCGGCCATCTCTCTCGCCACGACTACCTGCCCGACCTGCTCGCCTCGCGGGAAATGGTCAGGCGCTTCCTGGCCTCCCCGGAGAGCCAGGACCCCATGCCCCTCAACCGGCTGCTGGACCGCTTCAGGGCCACCGCCGGCGTCTCGGACATCTACCTGATCGACCGCCACGGCGACACCCTGGCCGCCAGCAACTGGCATCGCCCCAACACCTTCATCGGCCAGAACTACGCCTTCCGCAGCTACTTCCAGGACGCCATCGCCGGTCACGCCGGGCGTTTCTATGGCCTGGGCGTGCAGTCCCGGGAGCGCGGCTACTACTTCTCGGCGCCGGTATGGCTCGACGACACCGCACCGGACGCCAGCCCCGATGGCGTCATGGTGGTGAAGGTGCTGCTCGACACCCTGGAGGCGAGCTGGGCGGAGCAGGATGCCGAGCTGCTGGTCACCGACAAGGACGACATCATCTTCATGGCCAGCCGCCCGGAGCTGCGCATGCGGGCCCTGCAGCCGCTCTCCGGCGATGAGCGGGAGGCGCTGCTGGATACCCGTCGCTATGCCGACGAGCCGCTGGCCCCCGCCGGCATCGAGATCACCGGGAGCCCGGGCGAGCACAGCCAGCGGGTCGGCTTCCGGCGGGGACCGCTGGCCGAGGACGACTATCTGGGCCTGTCGCGCCCCATGCCGGCGTTCGGCTGGGAGATGCATATCCTCAAGTCGCTGGCGCCGGTGATCCAGGCCCAGTGGCTCGCCGCCCTGCTGGCCGGCGGCCTCTACGGCGTGGTGGTCCTGGCCGGCGGCATCGGCTGGCAGCGCCTGCGGCTGCGCCGCGAGCGCGAGCAGTTCGCCGAGCGGGAGCGGCGCACCCTGGCCCGGGCCCGCGACGAGCTGGAGCTCAACGTCCAGCGCCGCACCCGCGACCTGGTCGAGACCAACCGGCGCCTCTCCGGCGAGATCGAGGAGCGCCGCCGCGCCGAGGAGCGACTGCGCCAGACCCGCGACGAGCTGATTCAGGCCGCCAAGCTCGCCGTGCTCGGCCAGCTCGCCGCCGGCATCAACCACGAGCTCAACCAGCCGCTGGCGGCGATTCGCGCCTATGCCGAGAATGCCGCCGCC
The DNA here is from genome assembly GCF_030012485.1 of Halomonas rhizosphaerae. NCBI lineage: Bacteria > Pseudomonadati > Pseudomonadota > Gammaproteobacteria > Oceanospirillales > Halomonadaceae > Halomonas > Halomonas rhizosphaerae. The sequence continues at coordinate 108,618 of NZ_JASCQQ010000005.1, read as the reverse complement.
TTCCTGGCGCGCAGCCGCACCGAAGCGGCGAGCAGCAACCTGGCGCAGATCATCGAGCTCACCGAGCGCATGGCCGAGATCAGTGCCCAACTGCGCCAGTTCTCGCGCAAGAGCGGTGACAGGCCCACCAGCGTCTCGGTCCCCGCCTGCTTCGGCTACGCCCTGCGGCTCTTCCAGTCGCGGCTGCGCGATGCCGGGGTCGCCGTCGAGCGCGACTGGCCCGAGGAGGAGGCCTGGGTGCGCGCCGACCTGGTGCGCCTGGAGCAGGTGCTGGTCAACCTGATCGGCAATGCGCTACAGGCCATGGCCCAGACCGAGACGCCGCGACTGCAGCTCGGCATCGAGCCCGACGGCGGCGAGGTGCGGATCCGGGTCATCGACAACGGCCCAGGCATCGCCGAGGCCCACCTGGGGCGGATCTTCGAGCCCTTCTTCACCACCAAGTCGCCGGGCAGCGGCCTGGGGCTGGGGCTGTCGATCTCGGCGCGCATCATCGACGACCTGGGCGGCCGGCTGGCGGCGGACAATGCCCCTGGCGGCGGCGCCCGCTTCACCATTACCCTGCCCCGCGACCCCGGTCCCGAGGCGACCGGCGACACCAGGCCCGAGGAGCACGACACCCATGCATGAGCCGGCGACCCTTCCGGTGATGATCATTGACGACGAGGCGCACCTGCGCATCACCGCCGGCCAGACCCTGGAGCTGGCGGGGTACGAGCCCCGCGCCTTCGAGAGCGCCGAGGCCGCCCTGGCGGCCCTGACGCCGGACTTCCCCGGGGTGGTCGTCAGCGACATCCGCATGCCCGGCATGGACGGCATGGCCCTGCTGCGCGAGGTGCGCGGCCGCGACCCCGACCTGCCGGTGATCCTGATCACCGGCCATGGCGACATCTCCACCGCCGTGGAGGCGATGCGCGAGGGCGCCTGGGATTTCCTGGAGAAGCCCTTCGCCGGTGAGCGCCTGGTGGAGATGGTGCGCCGCGGCATCGACAAGCGCCGCCTGAGCCTCGAGAACCGTGCGCTCAAGGCCGAGCTCGAGGCCCAGCAATCGGCCCCGGGCCCACGCCTGGTGGGGCGCACCCCGGCCATCCAGCGCCTCGCCTCCATGGTCCAGCGCATCAGCCAGGTGGAGACCGACGTGCTGCTGTTCGGCGAGACCGGGGCCGGCAAGGACCTGGTGGCCCGGGCCATCCACGAGCGCAGCTGCCGCGGCGGCCACCCCTTCGTGGCCATCAACTGCGGCGCCGTCCCCGAGAGCATCATCGAGTCGGAGCTGTTCGGCCACGAGAAGGGCGCCTTCACCGGGGCCGTGGAGCGGCGCATCGGCAAATTCGAGCATGCCCAGGGGGGCACGGTGTTCCTCGACGAGATCGAGTCGATGCCGCTGTCGCTGCAGGTCAAGCTGCTGCGGGTGCTGCAGGAGCGCTCCATCGAGCGCCTCGGGGCCAACGTGCCGGTGCCCCTGGACCTGCGCGTGATCGCCGCTACCAAGGTCGACCTCAGGGCCGCGGCCGAGGCGGGACGCTTCCGCGAGGACCTCTACTACCGGCTCGAGGTGGTCACCCTGCCGATCCCTTCGCTGCGCGAGCGGCGCGAGGACATCCCGCTGCTGTTCCAGCACTTCGCCGTGGTCGCCGCCAACCGCAGCGGGCTGGAGGCCCCGCCGCTGGATGCCGCCGGCATCTCCGCGTTGCTCGCCCACGACTGGCCGGGCAACGTGCGCGAGCTGCGCAACCTGGCCGAGCGCTACGTGCTGCTCGGCGCCACCTGCGACTACCGCCTGGATGCCCTGCTCGAGGGGGTGGGCAGCGACAGCGGCGACCTGGCCCTGCCCCAGCAGGTGGAGCTGTTCGAGAAGAGCCTGATCGACCAGGCCCTGGCCCGCCACCGTGGCTGCGTCAGTGAGGCCTGCGAGCAGCTCGGCCTGCCGCGCAAGACCCTCTACGACAAGCTCAGGAAGTACGGCCTAAAGGCCGAGGACTACCGCCAGAGCGAGGCCCCCTGACGGAGCAGCTCCTGCAGCGTTCCCCAGGGGGGCAGCCAGGGGATCAGTGCGGCGACGAGCACCAGCATGAGCGCCGAGTTGCCCGGCTGGCGATAGTCGAACAGCTTGAACGCCGTGCCGAAGGAGCGCTTGATGCGCGTCCCCACCAGGTCGACGCTGTAGAGCTCATCGAGCAGCAGGTGGATCAGCGTACCCAGCACCAGCGCCAGCCCCTGGGCCCAGGCCATCCAGGCCTCCTGCAGGAGCCACTGGTAGCTGGCCACCGTGGTCGCCAGCCCGCACAGCAGCGATGCCAGCAGCGAATGCCAGATACCCCGATGCACCGAGAAGCGCCTGAACACGGCACTCAGCACATAGCGCACGCCGACATACAGGCCGCCACAGGCGACGATGAGCCCCCCCGGGCCGAGCCATGCCTGCAGCAGCAGGGCGCCCACCACCACCGACAGCACGGCGAGCAGGGTGAAGATCAGGCGGATCGCATGGGAATTGTCGGCATCGACATCCGGCAGGATCCCGCCGAACGCGGTCAGGATGGCCAGGGAGGCGGCGTCGGTGGCGGACAGCGAGGTAGCCTGCCAGGCGCCCAGACCCAGCAGCGCGCCACCGGCCACCGCGACGCCGAGGTGGGTACGAAAATCGGCCATGTGCAGAGACTCGAAAATACTGGATGAATACCCAGATTATGCGCAGCATGGCCATAAAAAACAATCAGTTGCCAATTGGCGACAGGCTCAGCCTGCCAGGTACTCGTCCTTCAACCTGACGTAGTTGCCGGCGGTGTAGGGGAAGAAGGCCCGCTCGGTCTCCTTGAGCGGGCGCAGCGCCTTGGCCGGGTTGCCGGCGTAGACGTGGCCGCTCTCCAGGCGCTTGCCCGGCGTCACCACGGCACCGGCGGCGATGATCACCTCGTCCTCGACCACGGCCCCGTCCATGACGATCGCGCCCATGCCCACCAGGATGCGGTTGCCCAGGGTGCAACCGTGGAGGATCGCCTTGTGGCCGATGGTCACCTCCTCGCCGATGGTCAGCGGGAAGCCGTCGGGGTTGAAGTCGCTGGCATGGGTGATGTGCAGCACGCTGCCGTCCTGCACGCTGGTGCGCGCGCCGATGCGGATGCGGTGCATGTCGCCGCGGATCACCGCCATGGGCCACACCGAGCAGTCGTCGCCCAGCACCACGTCACCCAGCACCATGCAGGCCGGATCGATATAGACCCGCGCACCCAGCTGCGGCGTCTGTCCCTTCCAGGGTCGCAGGCTCGTTGCCTCGCTCATTGCTCACCTCTTCTTGTCAGGTCCGGCGCTTCAGATCAGTCCGGCCAACAATACTACCAGCGTCAACGGGATCGACACCCAGCGCACCAGGGCCCGCCAGGCACGGAAACCGTTGGGGCCGGCATCCAGCGCCCGCAGGGTGGCCTCCTCGGGCATCACCCAGGCGGCGAAGATGGCGATCAAGAGCCCGCCCAGCGGCAGGAAGATCTCCGGCGGAATGGTGCTGACCAGCTCGAAGGGATTCATGCCGAACAGCACCCGGGTCTCGGCCAGGCTCGAGAAGGAGAGCACCGAGAGCATCCCCAGCCCCCAGACCGCCAGCCCCACCACGGCCGCCGCCGGGCCCCGCCGCAGGCCCCAGCCCTGCAGGGTGGCGACCATGGGCTCGGCCAGGTTGATCGAGGAGGTCCAGGTGGCCAGCAGCAGCAGCAGGAAGAACAGCGAGAGCCACAGCGGCCCCCCGGGGAGCTCGGCGAAGGCCACCGGCAGGGTGACGAACATCAGCCCCGGCCCCTCGCCGGGGTCCATGCCCTGGGCGAACACCACCGAGAAGATGGCGATGCCGGCCAGCAGGGCCACCGTCACGTCGAGCACCGCCACCGAGACGGCGGCCCGGGGCAGGCTCTGGTGGTCGGGCATGTAGGCGCCATAGGCCATCAGCGCACAGGCGCCCACCGCCAGGGTGAAGAAGGCGTGCCCCATGGCCTGCAGCATCACCATGGGCGTCACCGCCGAGAGGTCGGGCAGGAACAGCCAGGCCAGTGCCGGACCGAAGCCCTCGGTGGTGGCCGCGTAGCCCGCCAGCACCAGCAGCAGCAGGTAGAGCATCGGCATCAGCAGGTTGTTGAGCTTCTCCAGGCCCTTGGCCACCCCGGCAGCGACCACCAGCATGGTCATCATCAGGAAGAGGGTATGGTTGAAGGTCATGCGCCCGGAGTCGGCGAGGAAGGCCTCGAAGCCGGCGCCGATCTCCGCCGCGCTGCGCCCCACGAAGTCACCGTTGACCGCGGCCACCAGGAATTCGATGGACCAGCCCGAGACCACCGAGTAGAAGGAGAGGATGCAGAACACGGTGAAGGCGCCGAACAGGCCCAGCCAGCGCCAGTGGCCACTCGCCCCGGCCTGACCGGCCAGATGGCCCAGCGACTGCATGGGGCTGCGGCGTCCGGCGCGGCCGATCAGGATCTCGGCCATCATCACCGGTAGCCCCAGCAGCAGCACGAAGGCCACGTAGAGCAGCAGGAAGGCGGCGCCACCGTTCTCCCCGGTGATGTAGGGGAAGCGCCAGATGTTGCCCAGCCCCACCGCCGCCCCGGTCACTGCCAGGATGAAGGCGCGCCGCGTGCTCCAGCGCTCCAGCGTCTCGTTCATGGGTCCACTCCGCGAGCCTGAAAAGGGCGCAAGCCTAGCACATTGAAACCCGCCGCGGCCGCCCGCATCTAAGACCCATTCTCCCGTCCCGACCCGAGGTGTGCATGTCCCGCAATCCGCTGCTCGAACCCCATGAACTGCCCCCCTTCGATGCCATCCGGCCCGAGCACGTGGTGCCGGCCATCGAGGAGCTGCTGGCGGAAAACCGCACGGCCATCGAGGCGCTCCTCGCGGGCGCCGACGCCACCGCCCCGAGCTGGGACAGCCTGGCCGCCCCGCTGGAGGCCCTCAACGACCGACTGGCGCGGGCCTGGTCGCCGGTCTCGCACCTCAACGGCACCATGAACAACCCCGAGCTGCGCGAGGCCTACCAGGCCTGCCTGGGCAAGCTCTCCGACTACAGCACCTGGATCGGCCAGCACGAGGGGCTCTTCCGGGCCTGGCAGGCGCTGCGCGACGGCCCCGCCTGGCAGACCCTCGAAGAGGGCCAGCGTCGCACCGTGGAGAATGCGCTGCGCGACTTCCGCCTGGCCGGCGTGGACCTGCCCGCCGAGAAGAAGCGGCGCTACGGCGAGATCAAGTCGCGGCTCTCCGAGCTCTCCAACACCTTCTCCAACCAGTTGCTGGACGCCACCCAGGCCTGGCACCTGGACCTCGCCGACGAGGCCCGCCTCGCTGGCCTGCCCGAGAGCGCCCTGGCCAGCCTGCGGGCCAATGCCGAGTCCAAGGGCCTGGCCGGCTACCGCATCACCCTGGACTTTCCCAGCTTCTTCCCGGTGATGACCTACGCCGAGGACCGCGAGCTGCGTCGCGAGGTCTACACCGCCTTCGTCACCCGCGCCTCCGACCAGGGCCCCAACGCCGGCGAGTACGACAACGCCCCGGTGATGGAGGAGATCCTCGCGCTGCGCCACGAGTTGGCCGAGCTGCTGGGCTTCAGCGACTACGCCGACTACTCGCTCTCCACCAAGATGGCCGAGTCACCCGACCAGGTGGTCACCTTCCTCGAGGACCTGGCCGCACGCGCGGTACCCCAGGCCCGCGAGGAGTACGCGGAGCTCGCGGCATATGCCCGCGACGAGCTGGGCATGGAGGCGCTCGCGCCCTGGGACGTGGGCTTCGCCAGCGAGAAGCTGCGCGAGGCGCGCCATGCCATCTCCGACGAGCAGCTGCGCCCCTACTTCCCCGCCCCGCGGGTGGTCGACGGCCTGTTCCGGGTGGTCGAGCGCCTCTACGGCGTCACCTTCGCCGAGGACGAGACGGCGCCGCGCTACCACCCCGACGTGCGCTACTTTCGCATTCTGGAGCAGGGCGCGCCCATCGCCGGCTTCTACCTCGACCTCTATGCCCGCGAGGGCAAGCGCGGCGGCGCCTGGATGGACGAGTGCCGGGTCCGCCGCCTCGAGGGCGACGCGGTGCAGCTGCCGGTGGCCTACCTGACCTGCAACTTCACCCGCCCGGTGGGCGACACCCCGGCCCTGCTGACCCACGACGAGGTCACCACCCTCTTCCACGAGTTCGGCCACGGCCTGCACCACATGCTGACTCGCCAGACCGTCGCCGACATCTCCGGCATCAACGGCGTGGCCTGGGACGCGGTGGAGCTGCCCAGCCAGTTCATGGAGAACTTCTGCTGGGAACGCGAGGGGCTCGACCTGATCGCCGGCCACGTGGAGACCGGCGCCCCGCTGCCCGAGACGCTCTTCGAGCGGCTGCTGTCGGCCAAGAACTTCCAGTCCGCCATGGGCATGGTGCGCCAGCTGGAGTTCTCGCTGTTCGACTTCCGCCTGCACCGCGAGCTCGCCGCCCCGAGCGCCACCGATATCCAGGCCCTGCTCGACGCGGTGCGCGACGTCGTCGCCGTGGTGCCGCGGGCCGACTTCAACCGCTTCCAGAACGGCTTCGGCCACATCTTCGCCGGCGGCTATGCGGCGGGCTACTACAGCTACAAGTGGGCCGAGGTGCTCTCCGCGGATGCCTGGAGCGCCTTCGAGGAAGCCGGTATCTTCGACCCCGAGACCGGTCGGCGCTTCCGCACCGAGATCCTCGAGCGCGGTGGCTCCCGCGACGCCGCCGAGCTGTTCCGCGCCTTCCGCGGCCGCGAACCCAGCGTCGAGCCGCTGCTGCGCCACAGCGGCATCCGTGCCGCCTGAGAAGGTTTTGCCGCCGAGCCCACTCGGCGGCCCATCGTGGAGATGACATGACCGTAACCAAACGCTTTATCGCCGGAGCCATCTGCCCGCGCTGCGCCGAGATGGACCGCATCCGCAGCTGGGAGCAGAACGGCATCCGCTACCGCGACTGCGTCAGCTGTGACTTCTTCGAGCAGTTGCCCATCGAGGACGAGGCAGAGCCGGAGCTCGAGACCCGGGTCAATCGCGAGCGCGAGGAGCAGGCGCGCAGCGACCTGCAGACCGTGAAGATCCTCGACCCGAAAGGGCACTGACACGCGTGGGCCAGGGAACGGCCGCCACCCCGCTGCCGCAGCGCCGCCTGCTCGAGCTGCTCGGGCTCGCGGCCGCGGCGGCGCTGCTGGTCGCGCGACTCGACCTGGCCACCCTGGCCGCCGGACTGGGGCTCTTCCTGTGGGGCATGACCCACCTGGAGGAGGCCATCAAGCGCCTCTCCGGCGGCACCCTGGACCGCTGGCTGCACGCCGCCACCCGCCGGACCTCGCGGGCCATCGCCGTGGGTGCCCTGGCGACCGCGCTGGTCCAGTCCAGTTCGCTGGTCACCCTGCTGGCCATGTCCTTCGTCGGCGCCGGCCTGGTCGCCCTGCCCGCCGCCATCGCCCTGCTCTTCGGCGCCAACCTCGGCACCACCACCGGCGCCTGGCTGATCGCCGGCTTCGGGCTCAAGGCCGACCTGGCCCACTACGCGATGCCACTGCTGGCGCTGGGGCTGCTGGGCTCGCGGCTGCTGCAGGGCAGCCGCGCCGGCATCGCCGGCCTGCTGCTCGGCATGGGCCTGCTGCTGCTGGGCATCGACTTCATGAAGCTGGGCTTCGAGACCTGGCAGGATGGCCTCACCCTGGACGGCCTGGCCGGCGAGCGCCTCTGGCACTGGCCGCTGCTGGTGCTCTTCGGGGTCATGGCCACCGTGGTGATGCAGTCGAGTCACGCCACCCTGCTGATCACCCTCACGGCGCTGGCCTCCGGCCAGCTGCCCTACCTGCCGGCCCTGGCCATCGCCATCGGGGCCAACATCGGTACCACGGTGACCGCGGTGATCGGTGCCTTCGGCGCCAGCACGGCCGGCCGGCGCCTGGCCGGGGCCCACGTGATCTTCAACCTGGTCACGGCGGCCGTGGCCCTGGCGCTGCTGCTGCCGCTGGCCGGGCTGGTGGACCGGCTCGCCGCGCTGCTGGGCCTGGCGACCACCGCCTGGCCGCTCAAGCTGGCGCTCTTCCATACCCTCTTCAACGTCCTCGGCATCCTGCTGATGCTGCCCTGGATCCCCCGGCTGGCCGGCGGCCTGGAGCGGCTCTTCCCCGAGCCGGCAAGGCTTCCCCCGGCCCAGGCGCGCTACCTGGATGCCAACGCCCTGCAGCACGCCGACACGGCCCTCGCCGCCATCGAGCAGGAGTGCCGACGGCTCGACCGCCGCACCTACCACCTGCTCGCCTCGGCCATCCTGGTGCCCAGCGCCGAGGCGATCGGCCACCCGCCCGACCGGGCCGTGATCGAGGCGCCCATCATCCCCGAGGAGTGGCCGCTGGTGAACGTGCGCTACCACGAGCAGATCAAGCCGCTGATGGCGGAGATCCTCGACTTCTACTCGCGCATCGACACGCCCCTCACCGCGGCCCAGGAGGCCCGCCTGGAGGCCCTCTATGCTCGCACCCTACGCCTGGTCGAGGCGGTGCGCTTCGGCGAGGTGCTGCAGCGCAGCCTGCTGCGCCACGCCGCGCCGACGAGTCCGCTGCGCGAGGCCCACGATGACCTGCGCATGGCCCTCGCCGAGGGCCTCAACCGCCTGGCCAACGCCCCGGGTGCCCGCGACATCGAGGCGCCCCTGGAGGAGGTTCGCCGCCGCTGGCAGCACGAGCTGGCCGAGCGGCTGCGCCAGCATCGTCTGGATCCCTGGCTCGCCTCCTCGCTGATGAACGACCTCCACCAGGCCAGCCGCCTGACGGCCGCCCTGAGTGCGCCACTCGTCGCCGACGCCTGACGGCCCGCCCCCGACGCGACAGCCTGTGCGGAAATCCGCACACCGCAAGGCCCGCCCCGTGCGGGATCCCGGCCCCGCCCTGCCAAGGCTGCCTCGACCAAGGTCGAATGAAATCTTCACAAACATTTGAAATTACTGATATTTTAACGAAAAGGCATGGCCATTGCTTACTGATGGGCGTTGATGCCACCCCGGCCTGGCTCACGGCAGGCCCCGCAACCGGTGACCATACTGGGATGGCATGCAGCCCCGGGGCACGACGGCCCGGGCAGATGACAAGAGCACAACCGCATACAGGAGACACGCCATGCGCAACGCAACCTCACGGATCCTCGCCGGCACCCTCGCCGGCTCCCTGCTGGTCGCCGCCTCGGCCTCGGCCCAGTCCGACCGCAGCGACTGGCCCGAGAGCTTCACCGTGGGCACCGCCAGCCAGGGCGGCACCTACTTCGTCTACGGCTCCGGCTGGGCCAACCTGATCGCCGACGAGTTGGACATCTCCGGCGGGGGCGAGGTCACCGGCGGGCCGACCCAGAACATGGCGCTGGTCCATGGCGGCGACGTCGCCATGGGCCTGACCACCATGGGACCGGCCGCCGAGGCGCTGGCCGGCGAGAGCCCGCTGGCCCCCGGCGTGCCCATGGACAATGTCTGTGCCCTGTTCCCGATGTACGAGACGCCCTTCTCGATCACGGCGCTGGAGGACAGCGGCATCGAGTCGATCTCCGACATCCCGGAGGGCGCCCGCATCGGCTTCGGCCCTTCGGCCTCCACCTCAGACACCTACTTCCCAGCCATGCTCGAGACCCTGGGCGTGGAGTTCGACCGCCGCAACGGTGGCTGGTCCGACCTGGGCGGCCAGTTGCAGGATGGCCTGATCGACGTCATCGCCTTCGCCGCCGGCATCCCGATTCCCGCCGTCAGCCAGCTAGAGGTGCAGACCGACGTCAACATCATCGAGTTCACCGAGGAGGAGCAGGCCAAGGTGCTGGAGGAGTTCCCGGTCTCCGAGTTCATGATCCCGGCCAGCACCTACGAGACCCTCGAGGAGGATGCCCGCGCCGTCTCCATGTGGAACTTCACCATCGCCGGCTGTGACCTGCCGGAGGACTTCGTCTACGAGGTCACCAAGCTGAGCATGGAGAACAACGACCGCATGCGTGACGTCCACCGCAGCGCCGCGACCAGCATCCCGGAGAACATCAAGTACAACACCGTGCTGCCGTTCCACCCGGGCGCCGTGCGCTGGTACGAGGAGAACGGCCACGAGATTCCGGACGACCTGAAGCTGTAAGCCGTTGACCTGATCGGCTGCCCCGCATCGCGCTGCATGAGCCCGATGCGGGGCAGCTCCTGTGCTCCTCCGCCATCCCCCCAAGGGTGTTCCCCATGTCCCATACCCCCGATTCTCGCCCCGACGACGAAGCGGCCGATACCGTCGTCGTCGAGGGTGTCGATGAAGAAGCCGTGGAGTCGAACCGTCGGCTCTATACCGGCTGGCAGTGGCTGCTCTTCGCTACCCTGGCCATCACCTACTCCGGCTTCCATCTGGTCTCGCTGAACGTCTATCCGATGGAGACCTGGTCGTTTCGCATCGTGCACATCGCCGGCGCACTGATTCTCGGCTACGGCCTCTATGCCGGCACCCGCTTCGCCGACGAGGACCAGCGCCGCTCTGCCGCCTGGCTCTCCTGGGTGAGCTACGCCATGCTCATCCCCGCCCTCTACGCCCTGGTGCGGGTGGTGATGATGTACCAGGCGATGAGCGCTGGCGCCATGCGCATCGCCCCGGAGATCGAGGCCTGGCACTTCGGCTATCCACTGATCCTCGCCACCACGGCCGGCATCCTGCTCGCCTGGAGCTATCGCCAGTTCCGCGACCGCCTCTCGCCGGCCGACCTGGTGCTGATGGTCTGCGCCCTGGCCGTGGCCGGCTACCTGCTGGTGATGTTCAACAGCCCGCTGCGCGCCTCCACCGGCACCTCCTTCGCGCCCATGGGCATCTCCTACGCGGCCATCGCCGGCTCGCTGCTGATCCTCGAGCTGACCCGCCGCGTCGCCGGCCTGGCGCTGGTGGTGATCTCCGCCATCTTCCTGCTCTACGTCTTCGCCGGCCCCTACCTGCCGGGCTTCCTCGGCTACCCCGGGCTCTCGGTGGGACGCTTCTTCAGCCAGGTCTACACCGACGCCGGCATCCTCGGGCCGACCACTGCGGTCTCCTCGACCTACATCATCCTGTTCATCATCTTCGCCGCCTTCCTGCAGGCCTCGAAGGTGGGCGACTACTTCGTCAACTTCGCCTTCGCCGCGGCCGGTCGGGCGCGTGGCGGCCCCGCCAAGGTGTCGATCTTCGCCTCCGGCCTGATGGGCATGATCAACGGCACCAGCGCCGGCAACGTGGTCTCCACCGGCTCGCTGACCATCCCGCTGATGAAGAAGGTGGGTTACCCGGCCCGCAGTGCCGGGGCCATCGAGGCCGCCGCCTCCACCGGCGGGCAGATCATGCCGCCGATCATGGGCGCGGGCGCCTTCATCATGGCCGAGATCACCGGCATTCCCTACACCGAGATCGCCGTGGCGGCGCTTATCCCCGCCATCCTCTACTTTCTCTCGATCTACTGCATGGTGGACTTCGAGGCGGCCCGCAAGGGCATGCGCGGCATGCGCAAGGACGAGATCCCGCTGTTCTCGAAGCTGATCAAGCAGGTCTACCTGTTCGCGCCGATCATCATCCTCATCGCCGCGCTGTTCATGGGCTACTCGGTGATCCGCGCCGGCACCCTGGCCACCGCCTCGGCGGCCGTGGTGAGCTGGTTCTCGCCCCACAAGATGGGCATCCCCGCCATCCTCAAGGCCCTGCAGCTGGCCGGCACCATGGCCATCCAGATCATCGCCGTGTGCGCCTGCGCCGGCCTGATCGTGGGGGTGATCTCGCTGACCGGGGTCGGCGCACGCTTCTCCTCGCTGCTGCTCGGCCTGGCCGGCGTCAGCCAGCTGCTGGCGCTGTTCTTCGCCATGTGCATCTCGATCCTGCTGGGCATGGGCATGCCGACCACCGCCGCCTACGCGGTGGCCGCCTCGGTGGTTGCGCCGGGTCTGATCAACATCGGCATCCAGCCGCTGGTGGCGCACTTCTTCGTGTTCTACTTCGCGGTGGTCTCGGCGATCACCCCTCCGGTGGCGCTGGCCTCCTATGCGGCGGCGGGCATCTCCGGCGACAACGCCATGGGCACCTCGGTGGCCTCGTTCAAGATCGGCCTGGCGGCCTTCATCGTGCCCTTCATGTTCTTCTACAGCCCGGCCATGCTGATGGAGGGCAGCTGGATGCAGATCCTGCGCGTGGGCGTGACCGCCACCCTGGGCATCGTGCTGCTGGCGGCCACCGTCCAGGCCTGGTTCTTCGGGCCGGTCAAGGCCTGGCAGCGCCTGGTGATGCTGCTCGGGGCGCTGTGCATGATCTACGGCGGCATCTATTCCGACATCGCGGGCCTCGCCATCGGCACGCTGATGTTCATGATGCAGCGCGGCCGCCACGGCGGCGGGGGCAAGGCCGTCAGTGCCGGCTGAGCGTGACCCTCCCCTGAAACGCAACGGGCCCCGCCAATGGCGGGGCCCGTTGCGTTGCGGCGGGGGGAGTGTCAGCCGGTGATATTGTCGAGGATGCGCAGGCAGGGGGTCGCCTGGTTCAAGGTATAGAAGTGCAAGCCCGGGGCCCCGCCGTCGAGCAGCCGCTGGCAGAGCCGCGACACCACCTCCTCGCCGAAGGCGCCGATGGCCTCGCTGTCGTCACCATAGCTCTCGAGCTGCTTGCGGATCCAGCGCGGGATCTCGGCCCCGCAGGCGTCCGAGAAGCGCGCCAGCTTGGTGTAGTTGGTGATCGGCATGATGCCTGGCACGATGGGGGCCTCGACGCCCAGCGCTCGCGCGCGGTCGACGAAGTGGAAATAGGCCTCGGCGCTGAAGAAGTATTGGGTGATGGCGAGGTCGGCCCCGGCCTTCATCTTGCGGGCGAAGTTGGCCAGGTCCTGCTCGAGGTTCGCGGCCTGGGGATGGGACTCCGGGTAGGCGGCCACGGCGACCTCGAAATGGTCGCCGGTCTCCTCGCGGATGAACTCGACCAGCTCGTTGGCGTAACGCAGCTGGCCGTAGCCGCCCCCGCCCATGCCGGAGGGCATGTCACCGCGCAGGGCCACCAGGCTGTCGATGCCCTCCTCCCGGTAGCGCGAGAGCAGCTCGCGCAACGCGCCCTTGTCGCTGCCGATGCAGGAGAGGTGCGGCGCGGTGGTGAAGCCGGACTCGCGCACCATCCGCACGGTGTTCAGGGTGCGGTCCTGGGTGGAGCCACCGGCACCGTAGGTGACCGAGAAGAAGCGCGGCCCGCGGCTGGCCAGGGCATCGCGAACGCCGACCAGCTTCTCCCGACCGGCGTCGGTGTTGGGCGGGAAGAACTCGAAGCTGACCCCCAGCGGGTGTTCCTGCGTGCTCATCGGCTTACCTCATGAAAATGATGCATATTGCGGCTATTCTGACGGCTGGTCTGGCTGCAGACCAATGAAAGATACGCGACGCTGCATCAATCCTGTTCATGCAGAGGCGGTCACACGGCCGCCATGACCCAGGGAAGGACATGACCCCGATCGACCCCGGCACCCTGTTGGGTCCCCTGTGGACCCTGCTCGCCTATGTCGGCCTCGGCTGGCTCGCCGCCCGCCGGCTGGCGGTGGACCCGCGCCCCGTCGCCACCCTGCTGATCTACCTGGTCGCCCCGCTGACCTTCTTCCGTGGCCTGATCCAGGGCGGGCCCACGCCCGGCTACCTGCTGCTGACCGCGGCGCTGTTCGCGGTGGCCAGCCTGATCTCGGTGGTCGTCCACCGGCTGGCAAGGCACGGCTTCGCCCCCCAGGAGACCGCCCTGCTGGCCTTCTCCTCCGGCACCGGCAACACCGGCTACTTCGGCCTGCCGGTGGCCCTGGTGCTGCTGCCGCCCCAGGGGGTGACGCTCTACCTCTTCTGCGTGCTGGGCGTGACCCTCTACGAGTTCACGGTGGGCTTCTACTTGAGCGCCCGGGGACAGTTCTCGGTACGCCAGAGCCTGGTCAAGATCGTCCGGCTGCCGCTGGTCTACGCCTTCCTCGCCGCCCTGCTGGTGAGCGGCCTGGGCATCGGGGTGCCGGACGCGGTGATGCAGGGGCTGGCCGCCTTCCCGGCGACCTATACCCTGCTCGGCATGATGATCATCGGCATGACCCTGGGACGGGTCAGCGTGCGGGAGTTCGACCTGCGCTTCATCGGCGCCTGTGTGGCGATCCGCTACGGCCTCTGGCCGCTGCTGTCGCTGGCCACGGTGCTGGGCCTGCAGGCGCTCTTCCCGCTGTCGGGGGAGCTGGCCCTGGCGCTGCTGCTGATCGGCGTGGTGCCCATGGCCGCCAACGTGGTGGTGGTGGCCATGGAGCTCGGCATCGCCCCCGAGAAGGGCGCCCTGGCGGTGCTGATCACCACCCTGGCCGCGCCCCTGCTGATCCCCCTCTACTTGGGGCTGATGATGCCACTGGCCGGCATCCGGTAACGACGACCACACCCCTCGGCGGGCTTGCAGCCGGCCCTCATCGGGCTAGCCTTAGAGAAGAGTCGTCTCACGAGGAGCCGCCCATGCCAAGACGTCACTTCCTGCTGGCCTTGCTGGTCGGCGCCCTGCTGGTTCTGTCACCGGCCCTGGCCCACCACGGCTGGACCGGCGGCGAGACCATCGAACTCACTGGCACCATCACCGCGGTGCGCCTGGGCAATCCCCATGGCGAGGTGACCCTCGACGTGAAGGGTGAAGCCTGGACGGTCGAGGTCGGCCAGCCCTGGCGCAACACCCGCGCCGGCCTGGCGGAGGGCGACCTCGCCGAGGGCGTCGAGCTGCGCGTCTCCGGCGAGCACGCTGGCGAACGCCTGTTGAAGGCGGAGCAACTGTGGATCGGCGAGGAGCACCACGTGCTCTACCCCGATCGCATCTGAGCGCCGGGGGTGGAAGCCCTGCTGACCTGGCTGGCCGGAACCCCGCTGGCCGAATGGATGCGCCTGTCGCGCTGGGGCTATGCGGCCGTCAATGCCCTGCACGTGCTGGGCGTGGCCCTGCTGGTCGGCGCCATTGCCGCCCTGGATCTGCGCCTGTTGGGCTGGCGGCGCCGCCTGCCCCTGGCCCCTCTCCGCCGGCTACTGCAGCCCGTGGCCATGGCCGGACTCAGCCTGGCGCTTGGCGCTGGGCTGATGCTCTTCCTTGCCGATCCGACCGGCTACGCGGCCATGCCGCTGTTCTGGCTGAAGCTGTCGTTGATCGCCCTGGCCATTACCAACGCCCTGGCACTCAACCTAGGCCCAGGGGTCGAGCACGCCTCGCCTCGACGCCTGCGCCTCGCCGGCGGACTCTCACTACCGTTGTGGTTGGGGGCCTTGGCCTGCGGACGCTTTCTCGCCTTCGTCTAGGACTCAGTAGCGATAGGCGTCCGGCTTGTAGGGCCCGTCGACGGCGACGCCGGTATAGTCGGCCTGCTCCTCGGTCATGCGGGTGACCACTCCGCCGAAGCCCTGCACCATGTAGCGGGCGACCTCCTCGTCGAGGTGCCGCGGCAGCACCGTCACGCCGAGGGCATCCCGCCGGTCGCCCTCGGGCAGCTCGGCGAAGCGGCCATCGAAGAGGTGGATCTGTGCCAGCACCTGGTTGGCGAAGGAACCATCCATCACCCGGGAGGGATGACCGGTGGCATTGCCCAGGTTCACCAGGCGGCCCTCGGAGAGCAGGATCAGGTAGTCGCGACTGTCGGGGTCGAATGTTCCCGGCTTGCTGTCACGGTAGATCTGGTGCACCTGGGGCTTCACCTCCTCCCAGTGCCAGTGGCGACGCATGTAGGCGGTGTCGATCTCGCTGTCGAAGTGGCCGATGTTGCAGACCACCGCGCCGGGCTTGAGCCCCTGAAGCATGGCGGCGTCGCAGGCGTGGATGTTGCCGGTGGCGGTCACCACCAGGTCGATCCGCGAGAGCAGGTCCCGGTCGATGCTCTCCAGGCCGCGGTTGAGGCCCTCGCGGTAGGGCGAGACCACCTCGAAGCCATCCATGCAGGCCTGCATGGCGCAGATCGGGTCGATCTCCACGATGCGCACGATCATGCCCTCCTGGCGCAGCGAGGCGGCCGAGCCCTTGCCCACGTCACCATAGCCCACCACCAGCGCCTGCTTGCCCGCCAGCAGATGGTCGGTGGCGCGCTTGATGGCGTCGTTGAGCGAATGGCGGCAGCCGTACTTGTTGTCGTTCTTCGACTTGGTGACGGCATCGTTGACGTTGATCGCCGGCACCCTCAGCAGGCCGTCGCGCAGCATCTCCTGCAGGCGATGCACGCCGGTGGTGGTCTCCTCGGAGATGCCGTGGATGGCATCCAGCAGCTCGGGACGCTTCTCGTGGAGCAGTGCCGTCAGGTCGCCGCCGTCATCCAGCACCAGGTTGGGGGTCCAGCCGTCTGGGCCCTCCACCGTCTGCTCGATGCACCACCAGAACTCCTCCTCGCTCTCGCCCTTCCAGGCGAACACCGGGATGCCGGCGGCGGCGATGGCGGCCGCGGCGTGATCCTGGGTGGAGAAGATGTTGCACGACGACCAGCGCACGCTGGCCCCCAGATCGATCAGCGTCTCGATCAGCACCGCGGTCTGGATGGTCATGTGGATGCAGCCGGCGATACGCGCGCCGGCCAGCGGCTGCTCGCCGCGGTACTTGTCGCGGATCGTCATCAGCGCCGGCATCTCGGTCTCGGCGATGCGGATCTCGCGACGCCCCCAGTCGGCGAGGGAGAGATCGGCGACCTTGCAGTCGGTTGCCACGGGAGCGGAAACGGCGGGGTGGTTCATCGAGCGACACCTCTTCAAGACGAAACGCGTGATCCTCACTATAGGCAGTGAGCACAACCCCAGACAACCAACGCAGGCGGATGCCTGGCAGAGATCACGGCTCGAAGCCGTCGATGCCGGCCTCGCCGAGTCGTCGCGCCAGTGCCTGCACCTCGGGATGGGCGAAGAAGTCGACCTGCGCCTCGGCGCGCTCGGCTCCCACGCCGGGCAACGCCGTCCAATCGCGACGGCCATGGCCGGTCAGGGTCGCCCAGTCTGCCGGCAGGGCGGCCTCGACGCCGGGCGGCGCCCCCAGCGCCTGCAGCCAGCGGGGAAACGCTGCCGCCCGCGTGGCCGCGAAGGCGGCCACCAGGGCCCTGGCTCGGGCCTCGCCGATGCCGTGGGCGCGACGCAACGCCCGTTCGTCCAGGGCCAGCCAGTCCAGCAGGCCCGTGACCAGTCCGGCCTCGACCAGGGCGTACCAGGTGCCCGGGCCCACGCCGGGCAGGTCGAGCCCCTGCGGGCCACCCAGCCAGGCGAGGCGCTCGAGGAACTGTGCCTCGCAGCCCGGCCGCGACCGGAAGCAGCTCAGGGCGTGATAGTCCTCCCCCGCCGGCGGGGCGAGCGCCGGGCGCTCGACGGCTCGCCAGGCCACGCTCTCCAGCCGGGGAATCGTCAGGCCGGCCAGGGCGATCACCACCTGGTCGCCGGGGCGGATGTCGAGCGCTCGCCAGCGCGCCAGCGACCCCAGGCCGACCCGGCGGATCGTCCGGCCCTCCAGCGCGACGGGATGCAGGTGCAGCAGCGGGGTGATGCGTCCGGTACGCCCGATGCGGAACTCGACGCCGCGCACCTCCGCCAATACCTCCCGGGGCGGGTGCTTCCAGGCCGCGGCCCAGCCCGGCGGCTCGGCCCACCACTCCTTCCCGGGCGGTCGACGCCCCTGACGCAACACCACGCCATCGGTGGCGAAGGGCAGCGGGCCGCGATACCAGCGCTCCCGCCAGCGGGCCACCTCTTCCAGGGTCTCTACCGGCCGGGTCAGGGCGACGGCCTCGCCGAAGCCCAGCCGTTCAAGCCCCTCGAGCCGCTCGTCCATCGCCGCCGGACCATCCGGCCAGTCCCAGACGAAGAGGCCGATGCGCCCTGCCGCCTCGGCCTCCAGGGCATCGCGGGCCAGCAGCCCGGCCACCGCGCTGCGCGCCCCGGCCGTACCTGCCTCGGCCTGGACGTGCCCCCCCAGGCGCAGATGGAGCTCGCCCTGCAGGACCGCATCAATCTCCTCCGGGAGCCGCGCGGGAATCGCCGGGATGCGGCGTGCCGCCGGCGTCCAGTCCTGCCCATGACGGCCATCCCCTCGGCTGATCGCCCTCGCCAGGCGGCCCTGCGCGTAGGCGAGGGTCACCGCCACGCCGTCCACCTTGGGCTGCACCCAGGCGTCGTCGCGGCGCGCCAGCCAGTGGCGCACCGCGGCCTCGTCGGCGAGCTTGGCGAGCCCGGTCTGCGCAACGGGATGGCGAACCGGTCCGGACGGCCGCGCGACGTCGGGCGCGCCACCCTCGAGCGCCCCGGGAAAGCAGCGCTGCCAGGCCGCGAGCCGCTCTCGCGCCTGGTCATAGACGCCATCGGAGACCGGCGACTCGCCCCGGCGGTAATAGGCGTCGTCCCACCCGGCCAGCCGCTCGCCCAGGGCAGCGAGCTCGCGTTCGGCCCGTTCCCCGGACCAGGCGGGACAGGCCATGGCCGAGGACGGGAAAAGCACGATGGAGAGGGCCAGCAGCCAGCCGGCCAGATGCCGGGACATCAGGCAGCTCCCACGCAAGGTCTGTCCTGACCATAGCAACGGGCCCCACATGGCGCTGCCAGCGGGGCCCGTCATCGTCTGTAGGCGATCTCCTACAGCCCGGCGGCCTGGCGCAGGGCGTGGGCGCGGTCGGTCTTCTCCCAGGGGAAGGCCGTGAAGGTCTCGGTATGCGCCTGGCCCTGGGTGTCGGTCCAGCGGTAGCTCGTCTCGAAGGGCTCGCGACCGAAGTGGCCGTAGGCCGCGGTGAGCTGGTACATGGGGTGCAGCAGGTCGAGCATGCGGGTGATGGCGTTGGGCCGCAGGTCGAAGTGCTCGCGCACCAGCGCGATGATGCGCGCGTCGTCCACCCGGCCGGTCCCGAAGGTGTTGACGGAGACCGAGGTGGGCTCGGCCACGCCGATGGCGTAGGAGACCTGGATCTCGCACTTGTCGGCCAGCCCCGCGGCGACCAGGTTCTTGGCCACGTAGCGGCCGGCATAGGCGGCGCTGCGGTCGACCTTGGAGGGATCCTTGCCGGAGAAGGCGCCGCCACCGTGCCGTGCGGTGCCGCCGTAGGTGTCGACGATGATCTTGCGCCCGGTCAGGCCGCAGTCGCCCACGGGGCCGCCGATCACGAACTTGCCGGTGGGATTGATATGGTACTTGGTGGTCGCGGTCAGCCACTCGGCGGGGATCACCTGCTCGATGATCTCGCGGCGCACCATCTTGCGCAGCTCGTCCTGGTCGATCTCCGGGTCGTGCTGGGTGGAGAGCACCACGGCATCCACGGCGCAGGGCTTGCCCGCCGCGTCGTAGCGGAAGGTCAGCTGGCTCTTGGCGTCGGGGCGCAGCCAGGGCAGCAGGCCGTGCTTGCGCAGCTCGGCCTGACGCTCCACCAGGCGGTGCGCGTAGTGGATCGGCGCCGGCATGTAGGAATCGGTCTCGTTGGTGGCGTAGCCAAACATCAGGCCCTGGTCGCCGGCACCCTGGTCCTCGGGTTTGTTGCGGTCGACCCCCTGGGCGATGTCCACGCTCTGCTTGCCGATCAGGTTGAGCACGCCACAGGTCTCGCCGTCGAAGCCGACGTCCGAGGAGGTATAGCCGATGCCGGTGATCACCTCGCGCACCAGCGCCTCGAGGTCGACCCAGGCCGAGGTGGTGATCTCGCCGGCGACGATGGCCACGCCGGTCTTGACCAGCGTCTCGCAGGCCACCCGGGCGTTCTTGTCGCGGGCGATGATGGCGTCGAGCACCGCATCGGAGATCTGGTCGGCGATCTTGTCCGGATGCCCCTCGGACACGGACTCGGAGGTGAACAGAGAGTATTCGCTCATGGCGTCCTCGGCCCTCTTCTTATCGGCAATAGGCAGTCGCGAAGTCTACACGCTGCGGCTCCCCCGGGCATCCACGATTTGATGCAGGGCGGCAAGTCGGCGACAATAGGCGCCCGAATTCGACCGCGCCGCCCCGTCCCGCGGCGTCACCCAGCCAGAAGTCACGTCCGGCCGCATCCCCCCTGGCCCGTTCGTGTCGTTGCCTATATTCTGCCGCAGGCGAGGAGCACACCATGCCGTCCCGTTTCGAACTGGCCAACGCCATACGCGCCCTGTCCATGGATGCCGTCCAGAAGGCCAACTCCGGCCATCCCGGCGCGCCCATGGGCATGGCCGACATCGCCGAGGTGCTGTGGAACGACTACCTCGTCCACAACCCGGCCGATCCGCACTGGCCTGACCGCGACCGCTTCGTGCTCTCCAACGGCCACGGCTCCATGCTGCTCTACTCCCTGCTGCACCTGACCGGCTACGAGCTCGGTCTCGAGGAGTTGCAGAACTTCCGCCAGCTGCACGCCAAGACCGCCGGCCACCCGGAATACGGCTACGCGCCGGGCATCGAGACCACCACCGGCCCGCTGGGCCAGGGCCTGGCCAATGCGGTGGGCATGGCGCTGGCCGAGCGCACCCTGGCGGCCCAGTTCAACCGCCCCGGCCACACCATCGTCGACCACCACACCTACTGCTTCGTCGGCGACGGCTGCCTGATGGAGGGCATCTCCCACGAGGTCGCCTCGCTGGCCGGTACCCAGCGGCTCGGCAAGCTGATCACCTTCTATGACGACAACGGCATCTCCATCGACGGCGAGGTCGAGGGCTGGTTCACCGACGACACCGCCAAGCGCTTCGAGGCCTACGGCTGGCACGTGGTGCCCAGCGTCGACGGCCACAAGCCCGAGGAGATCAAGGCCGCCATCGAGCTGGCCCGCAGCCACGACGACAAGCCCAGCCTGATCATCTGCAAGACCATCATCGGCTTCGGTGCGCCCAACAAGCAGGGCAAGGAGGAGTGCCACGGCGCCGCGCTCGGCGAGGACGAGGTCGCCGCCGCACGTCGCCAGCTCGACTGGCCCCATGCCCCCTTCCACGTGCCCGAGGAGATCTACCGCGGCTGGGACGCCACCGAGGCCGGCCAGGCCCGCCAGGACGCCTGGAAGGAACGCTTCGCGCGCTACGCCGAGGCCTTCCCGGAGCTGGCCCGGGAGTTCCAGCGCCGGATCAAGGGTGACCTGCCGACCAGCATCACCAGCGAGGCGATGATCGAGGCCGCCCAGGCCAGGGGCGACAGCGTAGCCAGCCGCAAGGCCTCCCTGGCCTGCCTCGACGAGCTGGGCCCCCAGATGCCCGAGCTGCTCGGCGGCAGTGCCGACCTGGCCCCCTCCAACCTGACCTTCTGGAAGGGCGCCCAGGCGATCAGCCCCGCCGAGCCGGGGGGCAACTACCTGCACTACGGCGTGCGCGAGTTCGGCATGGGCGCCATCATGAACGGCATAGTGCTGCACGGCGGCTTCGTGCCCTATGGCGCCACCTTCCTGATCTTCATGGAGTACATGCGCAACGCCGTGCGCATGGCGGCGCTGATGGGCAAGCAGGCCATCTACGTCTTCACCCACGACTCCATCGGCCTGGGCGAGGACGGCCCCACCCACCAGCCCATCGAGCAGCTGACCACCCTGCGCTCCACCCCCAACCTGGCCACCTGGCGCCCCTGCGACAGCGTGGAGACCGCCGCCGCCTGGGACGCCGCCATCAAGCGTCGCTCCGGCCCGACCGCCCTGGTCTTCTCCCGCCAGGGGCTGCCGCACCAGGCGCGCAGCAGGCAACAGTTGGCCGACATCCAGCGCGGTGGCTACGTCCTCAGGGACAGCGAGGGCAGCCCGGAGCTGATCCTGATCGCCACCGGCTCCGAGGTCGGCCTGGCCATGGACGCCGCGGCGCGGCTCGAGGAACAGGGGCGCGCGGTGCGCGTGGTCTCCATGCCCTCCACCGACCTCTTCGACCGCCAGGACGCCGAGTACCGCGAGCGGGTGCTGCCCCCCGCCGTCACCGCGCGCCTGGCCGTCGAGGCCGGCCATCGCGACTTCTGGTACAAGTACGTGGGCCTGAACGGCGCCATCGTCGGCATGACCACCTTCGGCGAGTCCGCCCCGGCAGGCGACCTGTTCAAGCACTTCGGCTTCACCGTGGACAACGTGGTCGCCGAGGCCTCCGCCCTGCTGGGCTGAGCCCGTGAGGCACGACCTCGTCCCGAACGCAGGCGGGCCCGGCAGATGCCGGGCCCGCCTGCGTTGATGGCCTCCATCGCCTCAGGCCAGGGTCACCTCCGGTGACAGGTAGACGTCCTGGATGGCGTTGAGCAGCTCGATGCCCTCGGCCGTGGGCTTCTGGAAGGCCTTGCGCCCGGAGATCAGCCCCATGCCACCGGCCCGCTTGTTGATCACCGCGGTGCGCACCGCCTCGGCGAGGTCGGAGGCGCCCTTGGAGCCGCCGCCGGAATTGATCAGCCCGGCACGGCCCAGGTAGCAGTTGGCCACCTGGTAGCGCGCCAGGTCGATGGGGTTATCCGAGGTCAGCTCGTCATAGACCTTGGCATGGGTATGGCCGAAGCCGATGTCGCGGAAGCCGCCGTTGGTCTCGGGCAGCTTCTGCTTGACGATGTCGGCCTTGAGGGTCGCCGCCAGGTGGTTGGCCTGGCCGGTCAGGTCGGCGGCCACGTGGTAGTCGGTGCCATCCTTCTTGAAGTCCGGGTTGCGCAGGTAGGCCCAGAGCACCGTGACCATGCCCAGCTCGTGGGCGCGCTCGAAGGCCTCGCTGATCTCCATGATCTGGCGACGGCTCTCGTGGGAGCCGAAGTAGATGGTCGCGCCCACCGCCACGCAGCCCATCTCGAAGGCCTGCTCGACCTGGGCAAACAGCGTCTGGTCGTAGATCGCCGGGTAGCTCAGCGTCTCGTTGTGGTTGAGCTTGAGGATCATCGGGATCCGGTGGGCATAGCGCCGCGCCACGCTGGCCAGCCCGCCGAGGGTCGAGGCCACGGCGTTGCAGCCGCCCTCGATGGCCAGCTCGACGATGTTGGCCGGGTCGAAGTAGCGCGGGTTCGGCGCGAAGGAGGCCCCCGCCGAGTGCTCGATGCCCTGGTCCACCGGCAGGATGCTGAGATAGCCGGTGCCGGCCAGGCGACCGTGGTCGAACAGCGCCTGCATGCTGCGCAGCACGTTCGGGCGGCGGTCGCTCTGGGCCATCACCCGGTCGACGAAGTCAGGTCCGGGCGGGTGGATCGTCTCGGCGGGCACGCCGCGGCAGACGTGTCCCAGCAGGGTGTCGGCCTCGCTGCCCAGCAGCTTGGTGATATCGCTCATGTCGTTCCTCTCCTTGGTACCGGTGAATACGCTCTTCCCAGCGTAGGGGAAAACCGTACCGAGGGGAGGCCGCGCATGCAACGGGAGCGCCCGCGCTGGGCAGGCGCCCCCGGTCAGCGCAGGCTCAGGCCGCCTTGACCTCGATGCGCCGCCGGCGATGGGTCTCCTTGCGGGGCAGCACCAGCTCCACCACACCGTTGTCGATGCGCGCCTGGATGGCCTCGGCATCGATCTCGTGGCTCAGGGTGAAGCGCCGCGCGTAACGCTGTGCGCGGACCTCTGCATAGATCGCGGTCAGCCCCTCGGGCATCTCGAGGCGCACCTCGCCTTCCAGGCTCAGCACGTTGTTGTCCACCTCGATATGCAGCGACTCGCGGGTCACGCCTGGCATGTCGGCGACCAGGTGCAGAGCGTTGCCGTCCTCGAAGATATCCACCGGCGGCAGCAGGGTCTCCACCTCCGGCTCGCGGTCTGCAGGCACCTGCGGGGCATCACGTCGGGTCACATCGTTCATCTCGCTCACCTCCTCGGAAGTCCTCGAACACACGACCTGTCTCACTCTGCCTGAATCGCGATGCGCCGCGGCTTGAGCTCCTCGCGCTTGGGCAGCAGCACCTCGCACACCCCGTCGCGGAAGCGCGCCTCGGCCCGCTCGACGTCCAGGCCATCCGGCAGTGCCAGCGAGCGGCTGAACTCGCCACGGAAGCGCTCGCGGCGGAAGTCGGTGCGCGCTGACGCGTCCTCGTGCGCGGCCTCGGGCTCACGCCTGCCGGAGACGGTCAGCACGTTGTCCTGGAGGCTCACCTCCAGGTCATCGGCCGACAGGCCGGCGGCGAACACGTAGACCCGCACCGCATCGTCGGTGCGCCCCACGTTGATCATCGGGAAGCTGCCGCGGGGCACCGAGCGGATATCCGCGGCACCGGCCTCGGGCAGCATCTCGTCCATCAGTTGCCGGAACCAGTCCAGGCCCTGGGACCGGCCGGTATCGAAACGCCTGAGATCTCCGAACATCACGAACACCTCCTACGCTGATTGACCTCGTGTGGTTGAGCGGGGGGACG
Source organism: Halomonas rhizosphaerae (assembly GCF_030012485.1). Taxonomy (NCBI): domain Bacteria; kingdom Pseudomonadati; phylum Pseudomonadota; class Gammaproteobacteria; order Oceanospirillales; family Halomonadaceae; genus Halomonas; species Halomonas rhizosphaerae. Next base: position 84,392 of record NZ_JASCQQ010000005.1, on the reverse strand, counting down.
CCACTCGCGGCTGACATCGCCCCGGTAATCTGCACAATAGGAGCGCTTCGACGTTTTTCAAGGGGCCAGGACGCGCCCTTCACCCTGCTCACGAACGCTCTTCCAACAAGGACACCTCCATGCCGGCACTGCGTGGCTTCCTCTGGCTGCTGGGCTTCCTGCTGACCGGCGAGATCCTGGTGACGCTCACCGGGCTGCCGGTCTCCGCCGGCGTGGTCGGCATGCTGCTGCTGACGGCCTGGCTGCTGCTCCACGGCGGCGGCTTCGACGACATCGCCGCCGCGGCCCAGCCGCTGATCGCGATGCTGGCGATGCTGATCATGCCGGGAGTGGTGGGCGTCTTCTTCCTCGTCGACGAACTCGCCGGCCAGTGGACGGCGATCCTCGCGGCGCTGGTCGGTGGCACCCTGCTCAGCGTGCTCACCACCCTGTGGCTGATGCGCCGGCTGATGGCGAAGAGGCATGGCGACCCCAGGGACCCCGGCCATGACTGAACTGCTCGACCACCTGCTGGCCACCCCGATCCTGGCCATCGCCCTGACGCTGGCCGCCAATGTCGCCGGCATTCGGCTGCTCAAGGCCCTCGGCGCCCCCGCCTGGTGCCCGCCGATCCTGGTCGCCTCGCTGCTGCTGGCCAGCGTGCTGGCCCTGCTCTCCATCGACTACGCGGACTATCGCCGGGGGGCGGCCTGGCTGATGCTGCTGCTGGGCCCTGCCACGGTGGCCCTGGGGTTACCGCTGCACCAGCAGATGCCGCAGATCCGGCTGCTGTGGCGACCGCTGCTGGCCTGCCTGCCGCCGGCGGCGCTGCTCGCCGCCGCCTATGCAGTGGCCATCGCCTGGCTGTTCGGCGCCCCGCCGGAGACCCTCGCCTCGCTGGCACCCAAGTCGGTCACGGCCCCCATCGCCATCGGCATCACCGAGCAGCTCGGCGGCTCGGTCTCGCTGATGATGGGCGGCCTGCTGATCACCGGGGTGGTGGCAATCGGCTTCGTCGGCCTGGGCGCGCGCCTGCTGGGCATCCGTGACGAGCGCATCATCGGCTTCGCCCTGGGCCTCAACGGCCACGCCCTGGGCACGGTACGGGCCTTCGAGATCGGCCCCGTCGCCGGCGCCTTCGCCTCGCTGGGCATGAGCCTGACCGGCATCGTCAGCGCCCTGCTGCTGCCGCTCGCCTGGCGACTGGTGGGCCCCTAGAGCAGACGATCGGGGCGCAGATGCGCTAGAATCGCCGCTTCGTGTTTCCTGGCCCCGGAGTCCCCTTTCCCCCCATGGCCCTTCGCATCGCCATCAACGGATACGGCCGCATCGGCCAGTGCGTGCTGCGCGCCCTCGTCGAGAGCGAGGCGTCACGCCATGCCATGCACGACGAGCCGCGCCTCGAGATCGTGGCGATCAACGAGCTCTCGGACCTCGCCACCATCGCCTACCTGACCCGCTACGACACCACCCATGGCCGCTTTCCCGGCAGCGTGGAGGTGGAGGGCGACCGCCTGGTGGTGAACGGCCGAACCATCCGGGTGCTGTGCGAGCCCGACCCGGCGAGGCTGCCCTGGGCCGAGCTCGGCATCGACCTGGTGCTGGAGTGTTCCGGCAGCTTTCGCGACCGCGCCACCGCCGAGCGCCATCTCGCCTCCGGCGCCGGGCGGCTGCTGTTCTCCCAGCCCGCGGAGAGCGACGTCGATGCCACCATCGTCAGCGGCATCAACGACCATACCCTGGCCGCGCACCACCGCATCGTCTCCGCGGCCTCCTGCACCACCAACTGCCTGGTGCCGGTGCTCACCGTGCTCGACGAGGCGCTTCAGATCGAGCACGGCGTGACCACCACCATCCACTCGGCGATGAACGACCAGCCGGTGATTGATGCCTACCACCAGACCGACCTGCGCCTGACCCGCTCGGCGATGCACTCCATCGTGCCGGTGGACACCGGGCTGGCCCGCGGCATCAATCGCCTGATGCCCCACCTGGCCGGTCGCTTCGAGTGCCTGCACGTGCGAGTGCCGACCATCAACGTCTCGACCATGGACCTGTCGATCTGCGTGCGCCGCGACACCACGGCCGAGGCGGTCAACGCCCTGCTCGCCGAGGCGAGTCGAGGTCGACTCGTCGGGCGGCTCGGCTACACCGAGGAGCCGGTGGCCTCGGTCGACTTCAACCACGATCCGCGCTCCGGTATCGTGGACGCCACCCAGACCCGGGTGGCCGGTGGCCACCTGGTCAAGCTGCTGTGCTGGTTCGACAACGAGTGGGGCTTCGCCAACCGCATGCTCGATGTCGCCCGGCGCCTGGCCGCCCTGCCCCCGGCACCGCCCGACACCCCCGACAGATGACGTCACTTCGGCTTTCCCCAGACGAGGAACCTGCTTCCATGAACGTGCGCAAGATGACCGACCTCGACCTCGACGGCCAGCGAGTGCTGATCCGTGAGGACCTGAACGTGCCCGTCAAGCACGGCAAGGTGACCAGCGACGCCCGCCTGCGGGCCAGCCTGCCGACCATCCAGACCGCCCTGGCGGCCGGCGCCCGGGTGATGCTGATGAGCCACCTGGGCCGTCCCACCGAGGGCGAGCCGGCCGAGGCGTTCTCGCTGGCGCCGGTGGCCGAGCACCTGGGCGAGCTGCTGGGCCGTCCCGTGCGTCTCGTCCGGGACTACCTGGGCGGCGCGGTCGAGGTTGCCGACGGCGAGGTGGTGCTGCTGGAGAACGTGCGCTTCAACCCGGGCGAGAAGAAGGACGACGAGACGCTCGCCCGGCAGTATGCCGCGCTCTGCGACGTCTTCGTGATGGATGCCTTCGGCACCGCCCACCGCGCCCAGGCCTCCACCCATGGCGTGGCGCGCTTCGCCCCCACCGCCTGCGCCGGCCCGCTGCTGGCGGCCGAGCTCGACGCCCTGGAGAAGGCGCTCGCCACCCCGGCGCGCCCCATGGTCGCGGTCGTCGGCGGCTCCAAGGTCTCCACCAAGCTCGAGGTGCTCAACGCCCTCTCCGAGAAGTGCGACCAGCTGATCGTCGGCGGCGGCATCGCCAACACCTTCATCGCCGCGGCCGGCTACAACGTGGGCAAGTCGCTGCACGAGCGTGAGCTGATCGACCAGGCCAAGGCACTGATGGAAAGGGTCGAGATCCCGCTGCCGTCTGATGTGGTGGTGGCCACCGAATTCTCCGAGTCGGCCGAGGCCGTGGTCAAGCGGGTCGACCAGGTGACCGATGACGAGATGATCCTCGACATCGGGCCGGACACCGCCGGCCGCCTGGGCGGCCTGCTCAAGGATGCCGGCACCATCCTGTGGAACGGCCCGGTGGGCGTTTTCGAGATCGACCAGTTCGGCAAGGGCACCGAGGCGCTGTCGCTGGCCATCGCCGAGAGCAACGGCTTCTCCATCGCCGGCGGCGGCGACACCCTGGCGGCCATCGACAAGTACGCCATCGAGGACCGCGTCTCCTACATCTCCACCGGCGGCGGCGCCTTCCTCGAGTACGTGGAGGGCAAGACCCTGCCGGCGGTGAAGGCCCTGGAAGACGCCGCCGCCCGCTGAGGCACCCGCACCCTCGATATCCACTCTCCGGCGTGGCCACCGCAGCCACGCCGTCATGACGTCCCATACAGAACAGGTGAATCCATGGCTCTGATCAGCATGCGCCAGCTGCTGGACCACGCCGCCGAGCATGGCTACGGCGTGCCGGCCTTCAACGTCAACAACCTCGAGCAGATGCGCGCCATCATGGAAGCCGCCGACGAGACCGACTCGCCGGTGATCGTCCAGGCCTCCGCCGGTGCGCGCAAGTACGCCGGCGCCCCCTTCCTGCGCCACCTGATCCTGGCCGCCGTGGAGGAATTCCCGCACATCCCCGTGGTCATGCACCAGGACCACGGCACCAGCCCCGCCGTCTGCCAGCGCTCCATCCAGCTCGGCTTCTCCTCGGTGATGATGGACGGCTCCCTGGGCGAGGACGGCAAGACCCCGATGGACTACGACTACAACGTCGACGTCACCCGCCGCACCGTGGAGATGGCCCATGCCTGTGGCGTCTCGGTGGAGGGCGAGCTGGGCTGCCTGGGCAGCCTGGAGACCGGAATGGCCGGCGAAGAGGACGGCATCGGCGCCGAGGGCAAGCTGGACCACGACCAGCTGCTCACCGACCCGGAAGAGGCCGCCGACTTCGTCAAGGCCACCGGCGTGGACGCCCTGGCCATCGCCATCGGCACCAGCCACGGCGCCTACAAGTTCACCAAGCCGCCCACCGGCGACACCCTCTCCATCCAGCGCATCAAGGAGATCCACGCCCGCATCCCCGAGACCCACCTGGTGATGCACGGCTCCTCCTCGGTGCCCCAGGAGTGGCTGGCGGTCATCAACGAGTTCGGTGGCGCCATCCCCGAGACCTATGGCGTGCCGGTGGAGGAGATCGTCGAGGGCATCAAGCACGGCGTGCGCAAGGTCAACGTCGACACCGACCTGCGCCTGGCCTCCACCGGCGCGGTGCGCCGCTTCCTGGCCGAGAACCCCGCCGAGTTCGATCCGCGCAAGTTCCTCAAGGCCTCCACGGCCGCCATGAAGGCGATCTGCAAGGCGCGTTACGAGGCCTTCGGTACCGCCAGCAACGCCTCGAAGATCACACCGATCAACCTCGAGGAGATGTTCCTGCGCTACGAGCGCGGCGAGCTCGACCCCAGGGTCAAGTGATCACGGCGCGTTGATCCACAGGGGCGGCCGCGGGCCGCCCCTGTCGTTTCCGGCGGATGCCGCCCTCAGCGGATCCGGCCGACCCGTGACAGCCCCTCTCTCCGCGGCCTGACCACGACGATCTCGCCGGACCCGACGCCACCGCCCACCAGGGCGGTGATGTTGACCTGGTGGGTGACCAGCACCAGGGTGCCCTCGCCGTCCCAGTCGCGGATCAGTGCACGTGCGGCGCGGGTGCGGTCGTCGGCCTCGCCACGATTGCGGAAGAAGGAGTCCAGCGCCGGGGTGGGAAAGACCTCGCCGAGCCCCAGCAGCTCGGCGGTCTCCAGGGCGCGGCACCAGCGGCTGGCATGCACCGCCGCCACCTCGATGCCCTGCTCACGGAAGCGCTCGCCGATGGCCCGAGCCTGCTCACGGCCATCCGCGGAGAGGTTGCGCTGGGTGGTGCAGTCATCGAGCACGAAGTCCGCCGGGTCGCCGATACCGGGCGCCAGCGCATGGCGCATCAGGGCCACATGGCCACCCTGCGCCAGGGCCTGCCAGGCCTCGGCGTCGCCTTGCCGTGCCTGAGCATCGGCCTGACAGGGTGACACCAGGCCCATGATGGCTGGCAGCAGCAGGGCCAGCACCAGCAAGGCCAGCCGCGATGGCACCGGGAGGTATCGCATCTAGTTGACCTCGCAAGCTGAGCACAGGGGACGGGCCCCCTCGTGTCTTCAGCCTAGCCCATCCCGCCCGGCTAGAACCGTGCCCGGAAGTGCCACTCGTCGCCACCGACCTCATTGCGGATCGCTGCGGCGATGTCGGGGTCGAGGGCGGGATCATCCGGGGCATACAGTCCGCAGCGGGCCAGCGCCCGGCGAGGACTGACCGTGTCACTCAGCCGGTCGTAGACCACCCGCACGCAGCAGGGCATACGCTCGCTACTGTCGGCCACGCCCAACTTGAGGCCGGTGAGGCGGGACACATGGCTCTTGAAGCTAGGAAACAGGATGGTCTGGGTGATCTCATGGCCGTTGAGCGACTCATGATCGACGAGAAAAAGGCGATCGGTCAGCAACAGGGCCACTCCCCGGTATCGATTATGACAGGCGCGTCCACCGGCCAGGGGCGGCATGCGCTCGGTGCGCTGGTATAGCACGGCGTCGCCGCGCCGCTCGAGGCAGACCAGGGTACACAGCACACGGCCGGGCTGGGACATCGACAGGTAATACTCATGATAGCAGCCAAGATAGCGTGACATGCCCAGCCGCCCATTTTCGAGAAGCGTGGCGGGAATTCCCAGAGAGGACGCTTGCCGCGAGGGGCCACCAAACGTCTCGGGACGCAGCCGGACCAGGGGCCGAAAGTCCTCGTGGGGCAAGAGGATCTCGTGGACCTCGACCCCGAAGAAATCGCAGATGCGACGCATGGTGCTGTCGGCGGGCTTGTAGCGACCGCTCAGGTATCGATTGAACTGGGCCCGGTTGATGTCCAGTCGGCGACACACCTCGGCGATGGAGCGGTAATAGCTGCACAGCAGCCGCAGATTGGCCGCGAAGTCGTGATGCATATCGATGTCCCCGCCCATGGCACCCGAAGACTGGTGCAGTCTGATGCACCTTGTGCGAAGAATGGTGCGCCAGGCTGCAACAGGGCGTCAAATTCCATCCCGCTCGCAAAGTGATTAAATCGGACACACGACTCTCAAGCGCAATCCCAACAACACAAGAGCGGAGACAATTCATGTTGGATTTCCTTAACGACCTGCTGTGGGGCAAGGTCCTGCTCGTGCTGCTGATCGCGGTCGGCGCCGGCTTCACGGTGGCCTCTCGCTTCGTTCAGTTCCGCTATTTCGGCCGGATGTTCCAGATCCTTGGCGCCAGCCAGGCCTTCAAGCGGGACAAGCACGGCCACCTCAGTTCCTTCCAGGCACTGGTGCTATCGGTGGCCGGGCGCGTCGGAGGTGGCAACATCGCCGGCGTAGCCGTGGCCATCACCCTCGGCGGCCCAGGGGCGGTGTTCTGGATGTGGATGGTCGGCCTGATGGGCATGGCGACTAGCTTCCTCGAGTGCACCCTGGCACAGACCTACAAGGAAGCCGAACCGGACGGCACCTACCGCGGTGGACCTGCCTACTATATCCGCAAGGGGCTGGGCAGCCGCTGGTCCTGGCTGGCGGGGCTCTACTCGATTCTGCTGCTGGTCACCTTCGGCTTCGGGTTTACCGCCCTGCAGTCCTATGCGGTAGCGACCTCCTTCGGCGACGCCTTCGGCGTGCCGGTACTCTATAGCGGCCTCGCCCTGGCCCTGCTGGTGGGACTGATCATCTTTGGTGGCATCAAGCGCATTGCACGCATTTCCGAATTGCTGGTGCCCTTCATGGCCGGTGGCTATATCCTGATCGCGCTGCTCGTTCTGATCCTCAACATCGGAGAGCTCCCCGCGGTGATCACGCTGATCGTGAAGAGCGCCTTCGGTCTGGAGCCGGCCATCGGCGGCGGCATTGGAGCAGCGATCATGATGGGCGTGAAGCGCGGCCTGTTCTCCAACGAGGCAGGGCTTGGCAGCGCCCCGAACGTGGCGGCGGTGGCCTATGTGCCGCACCCCGCCAACCAGGGCATCGTGCAGGCCTTCTCGGTGTTCATCGACACCGTGATCATCTGCTCAGCCACGGCCTTCATGATCCTGCTCAGCGGTGTCTACGACCCGGCCTCTACCAATGAGGTCGCAGGCATCGCCCTGACGCAGGCGTCGATGGCCGATCACGTTGGAGAATGGGGACGCACCTTCGTCAGCCTGGCGCTGCTGCTGTTCGCCTTCAGCACCATCCTCTACAACTACTACCTGGGCGAAAACAGCCTCAACTTCTTTAGCCGAGACAACCATACCCTGTTCAACGCCTTCCGCGTCACCATCGTGCTGCTGGTATGCTGGGGGGCGACCACTGATCTCGGCACCGTATTCGGCTTTGCCGACGTGACCATGGGCCTGCTGGCGGTGGCCAACCTGATCGCCCTGATTCTGCTGTTCAAGCCGGGCCTGCGCATCCTCAGGGACTTCGACGGCCAGATCCGCGACGGCATCAAGCAGCCGATCTTCGATGCCACCCAGCACCCCGACATGGACCTGGATCCCAAGGCCTGGGAGATCGAGCCGGAAGACCTCGAGCGCATGCATGACGTCCTCGGCAACGCACCGGACCGCGCCCGGCAGTGACCCCGCCTCACCCGTTTGCCCGATCCCCCGGGCAAGCACACGGCCCCGCCCGAACGGGAGGGGCCTGTCCTCTTCCTTGCAGCCAGGACCCCCATCATGACCCGCCTGCTGATACTGCACACCGGCGGTACCATCGGCATGCAGCCCTCACCCCAAGGCTACGTGCCGGCGGCCGGCTTTTTCGAGCGCCTGGCCCGACACCTGAAGGGCCAAGCCCCGGATACCCTGCCCGCCTACCACCTCATCGAACTGGCGCCACTGATCGATAGCGCCGATAGCGCCCCGGCCGACTGGAACCGCATCGTCGCGGCGCTGGCCGAGCATTGGCGCGAATACGATGCCTTCATCGTGCTGCACGGCACCGACACCCTGGCCTACACCGCCTCGGCGCTGTCATTCATGCTCGGTCCCCTCGACAAGCCCGTGGTGCTCACCGGCGCACAGATTCCGCTCGGCGAGCCGCGCAGCGATGCCGTCAACAACCTCTCCACCGCTCTACTGATGGCAGCCGATCCCGCCATCCCTCGGGAGGTCTGCATTGTCTTCCACGACCGGCTGCTACGCGGCAATCGGGCACGCAAGGTACGCAGCCAGGGGTTCGACGCCTTCGATTCCCCGGACGCTCCGTGGCTCGGCGAGGGCGGTATCCACCTGAACTTGCATGGCCATCGGGCCCTGCCTCTCGGCACCCCGGACTTCACGCAACGTCACTTCGCCTCGGGCGCGGTCGCCATGCTGCTAGTGCACCCCGGGCTGTCGATATCGCTGCTGGATGCGGTGCTGGCAGACCCTGCGCTCAAGGGGCTGGTACTGCTGACCTATGGCGTGGGCAATCCCCCAGGCCTGGATGGCGCACTGATCGACCGGTTGACGCAGGCCGGCCAGGCAGGCGTCGCGATACTCAATGTCAGCCAGTGCCAGCAGGGCCGAGTGGTGCAGGGCACCTATGCCACCGGCGCGGCGCTGCAAGCCGCGGGCGTGATTGCCGGCCAGGACCTCACCCCGGAGGCGGCGCTGACCAAGCTTCAGGTGCTCATCGCCGATGGCCTGCAGGGGGAGGCGCTGCGGTCGGCCCTGGCGACCCCGCTGCGCGGCGAGATGGCTGCGGAGTGAGCCGACCCATGGCCCCTACGAGCTCGCAAGTTGCAGCCCCTCGCCGGGCCTACCTAGAGTGAAGGCGAAGCGTCACCATGGAGAGAGACGACATGAAACCTGCTTGGCAAGTGTTCGGGCTGGCCGCATTGCCCTTCCTGCTGCTCGGCAGCCAGTCGAGCCTGGCGGACGACGGCGCCAACGGCAACGACGCCGACGCCGCCTCGGTGGAAGGTCAGCGTTCCAGCAAAGCCGACCCCGACCTGCAGAGCGCCCCCGACCCCGCCGGCCAGGCACGGGTGGAAACCCGCGAGCAGTCTCCCTACGGGCGCTACCTGACCGACGCCGACGGCATGAGCCTCTACCTGTTCGCCAACGATCAGCCAGGGGCCGACAACAGCACCTGCGACCAGACCTGTGCCATCGCCTGGCCGCCCTACGCCACTCAGGCAGAGCCCCAGGCGGGCGAACACGTCGATGGCGACCTGCTGGATACCATCGAACGCGAGGATGGCTCCCGCCAGGTGACCTATGACGGCTGGCCGCTCTACTACTTCTCAGGCGACAAGGCTGCCGGCGATGCCCTCGGCCAGGATGTCATCCACCTGGGCGCCGCCTGGTACCTGCTGTCGCCCGACGGAGAGCGCATCGAGGCGGAGGAGCGTGCCGAGGCGTCGCGCTAGCCCGCCCACAGGCATGCGACGCTATCGCCCGAGCCGACGCAGCGCCCGCCGGTGGTAGCCGGGACGGGCACGGTGCAGGGCCTCGCGGCCGGCGCGGCGGCCAACCACCCGGGCTACGCCCACCAGCACGCCGGTGGCCGCCCCCCACAGAAGGGCATGGCGCCAGCCCACGTCCGGCTCGTCGGGATTGGCCGGCGGGGCCTCGCCCACCTCGTGCCGATAGGTCTTGTCGGCGGCCCTTCGGGCCATCACGCTGGCCGCCACCGCCGCGGCGGAGCCGACCAGTGACCAGAGGGTGTCCTGCTTCATGCGGTACCTCGCTGTCATGACATCACCGGCCGGAGGAGGCGACCCGCCGCCGGCCCCTGCGGCCCTTGCTTCATGCTAGCCGACCTTTGGCCAGATGACGTCTCCGGCAGGCTTGCACCGAAAAAAACCGCCCCGTTCAACGGGGCGGCAACGCCTCTTCGCTCTGAAGACTGCCATCACGAAATGGGGCGAGCCACCTGGGGTGGCTCGCGGTGAGCCTTACCAGGTGGACTCCTCGTCGTCCTCACCTTCCTCGGGCTCATCCCACTCTTCCTCTTCCTCCTCGTATTCCTGGCCGGAGCCGTCATCGGAGCCGGAGGTTTCCCACTCCTGCTTCTCCTGCTCCTCGTTCTCGTACTCGGTGCCGCTCGTGCCGGCATTGTCACCGGAGGATCCCATGGCCTCACCGGAGTCGCTGGTCTCCTCCTGCTCCGTGGTGGTCGGCTCGTACTCCTCGTCACCACCGCCGAAGGCCAGCGGGCTGGCGATCAGGCCGAAGGACACACCGAGGATGCCGAGCTTCTTGAGAGTTTCCCTGGACATCATGTTCACACCTCCATCGAATCGTGGACTGGCGAGATAAGGAAAGCCGCTTGGCTTTACGTCCCGGCCGGTGAGCCCCTGCGATAGCGGGTGGTTCTTACCGGCCGTATCACTCACTCAGGAGGCTGCATCCGTCGGGCCAGGATGCCGATCAAAGGATATAAAATCTTTTATTTCAATAAGATAATAAGGACCTTCATTCCAGAACATCCCCTCCTGGAAGGTCCCAGGGGTGGCGATATCTGGCACATGGTCCACGGTCGCACACTCATCGGCAGGCTCTCGGTCGCCCCTGCCCAGGCGGGGCATAACGCGCTACGCTCGTCTCGACACCCCGCCCCGAGGAGCCTCCATGGATAGCGCGCCACCCTCGCCACGCCCGACGGCGAGAGACATGACCGACAGGATCGGGAAGCGAACCCCATGATCCCGCTGCTGGACGACCTCTCCCTCGGCATGGCCCTGCTGCTGTTCGGCGGCTGCGCTCTGGTGATCGGCGTCGTGGGGACCCGCCTGACCGGGATCGTCGACGATCTGGCGGATCGCACCGGCCTCGGCGAGGCCATCGCCGGCGCGGTGCTGCTGGGCATGGCCACCTCCCTCTCGGGCATCGTGGTGTCGGTCTCGGCGGCACTGGCCGACCGTCCGACCCTGGCCATGAGCAACGCCCTGGGCGGCATCGCCGTGCAGACGCTGTTCCTGACCATCGCCGACATCTCCCACCGGCGCGCCAACCTGGAACACGCCGCCGCCTCGCTCGGCAACCTGATGCAGGCGGGGCTGCTGTTGTGCCTGCTGTCGCTGATACTGATCGGACGCTTCGCCCCCGAATGGACGCTGTGGCAGGTGCACCCGGTCACCCCGCTGCTGCTGATCGGCTACCTGTTCGGTCTGCGTCTGGTGGATCGCAGCCGCGACAACCCCATGTGGCGCCCCGCCCAGACCCGTGAGACCCAGCCCGATGTGCCCGATGAACGGGCCATGGGGCGCTCGGCGACACGGCTCTGGCTCTCCTTCGTCGCCCTGGCGGCAATGCTCGGCATCAGCGGCTGGCTGCTGGAGCGCTGTGCCGCGGTGATCGCCGAGCAGACCGGCCTGGGACAGTCGGTGGTGGGGGCGCTGATGACGGCGGTGGTGACCTCGCTGCCGGAGCTGGTCACCTCGGTGGCGGCGGTTCGGCGCGGCGCCCTGACCCTGGCCGTGGCCGGCATCATCGGGGGCAACGCCTTCGACACCCTGTTCGTCGCGGCCTCCGACATCGCCTACCGAGGCGGCTCGGTCTACCACGCCATTCCCGATACGGTCGCGCTGTGGGTCGCACTATCCATGCTGATGACCGGCATCCTGTTGGTGGGGATGATCCATCGCGAGCGGCAGGGCCCGGCACATATCGGCTTCGAGAGCGTCGGCATCATCGCCTGCTATCTGGCCGGAGCGCTCACCCTGTTGATGGCCCCTTGACGTCGAGGCATCCCGATGCGCCGACAGCGGCTTCGGCCGACCATGGCCGCCGCACCACGCGCCTTCATGGTCTGGAGCGGGACCGCCGACCGGTCTGCCTGTGATCGCTGCGACGACGCCATAACCTCGCTTCGAGCCATGTGAACAGGTAACCGCGCGGCGCATCGACCCCCGTTACGACATAGCGAAGCGTGTAGGGATTATGGAGTGTCGCCTGCAGTATCGGCTCCACCCAGTCCACACCACAGAACAGGAGCTCGTCGCCACCCTCGAGCGGTAAATCCCCGTCCGGCAACATGATCGACCGGCCTTCCCGGCGAACGGCGAGCACTTCGCACGGAAGCGTATCCAGGAACGTGCGCGCATCGCGGCACAGCGCATCGAGCGTAATCACGCCGTCGGTGTCGAGATATTGGGTCACGGCCGGGGCCTCCCCCGGAATCAGCCTCACCGACCATAGGTGAGGAGGCTCTGCGCCCACGGTCGCCTGCAGACGGGCGACCAGTTCTTTCGTCCGGGCCGGTTCATGTTGCGCGAGCCAGTCGACCAGCTCCTGGACGAGGGGCGAGATCAGCAGCTTCAGGATCCGGCGCGCCGTTGTCAGGCTGTGCTGGAGGACCAGGTCCGCCCGCGCGGCATCGAAGGCGACCTGATTCTCATGGCTGTTCTGGCGCACGATGCGAAACGCATCCGGATTGAGCTCCGTCACCGCCAACAGCGTACTGAGATTGTCCGAATCGCGATTCGTCGCGGCGACGACCCCGGCCGCGTCGTCAATTCCCGCGGTCACCAGGGCCGAATGATCGGCGTGTGCCTGCAGCATGACCGTACCTTCTTCGGTCCCCTGGGCGTCCACTTCCGGATCGATAATACATACGTTGATCCCATTGGCATGAAGATATCGATGGATCCAGTACCCCATCCGTCCGTAACCGCACAGGATCCAATTGCCCCGCGGAACCTGTACCGGCACCCCGAGTTCGATGCCAGGTGCGCCCACGAACCAGGCATTGAGGTTGTGCAGTTCAGGGCGTGCGATCGCCCAATAGAGGAGTTGGGCGAAGATCTCGAACGGGTCGACGACTGTTACATTGTCCAGCGCCCGCAGATTGGCCTCGTGACGGGGCGAGGTCGAACGACAGATGACCCGGAGCCGTGGATTCAGGTGCCGCGCCATCACCGCGATCTTGAGATTGGCATCGTCATCGTTCGTCAGCGCGACCAGGGCCCGGCATAAGGTGTGTTCGACACCCGCGGCCAACAGGTGTTTCGGCGCGCTGGCATCCGCATGGAGTCCCGGCATCGCGACCGTGTAATCGCGCACGCCCAGTGCCTTGATGCGTTCCGGGTCGGAATCGAGTATCACCGCGCGCATATGGTGGTCGCTCAGGCCCCGTGCAAGCAGACTGCCGGTATCGCCGAAACCGCAAAGGATGACGAAAGGTTCCACGTTGCGGTCGACCTTGCGGGCGAACCGGAACCTATCCATGGCCTGGATGAAATGGGGGTTCTGAACCAGGCCAATCAGGGAGCCGAGCGCATAGAACCACGCGATCACGCCGGTATAGAGGCAGAAGATGGTCCACAGGCGTTGCTCGTCGCTGAAGCCGTCCGGCAGTTCGCCGAAACCGGTCGTGGTCGCCGTGTAGGTGAAGAAGTAGAAGGCATGGAAGAGGTTCATGTTCGTCGTCTCACCATCGACGACCTGGCCTGGCATCAGGGCCATGCCCATGATGCCCACCGAATAGACGAACAGCAGCGCAAACAGCGGCCGACGCATATAGCGCAGGACGATCATCGCCACCCGGTCGAGATCGGAGGTCTGCGTCATGCGTTCAATCCTCCCTCTGCCAGTCCAGGATCGCGACCGCCACGCTGAACCGTTCCACGTGCCGTGCTAGCGCCGCGAGAGCAGCGTATCGCCGACCAGGATCACCGTCGCGATGATGTTCGCGACCAGCGCTCCCGTTGCGATCGAGACGATGTCCGCCATTGCGCCAGGCCCCGGCCCCCCCCCGTCACCGGGATCCGCGACGATCCAGACGACACGCGCCGTGATCAGCAGAAGGCCGGCCACCAGGCCGGACGCCATCAGCAATGCCCCGGTCTGCGAGCGATCCCCCATTTTCAGGCCGATCGCGACCAGGTTGGCGATGATGGTGAGCGTCAGAATCCAGACATTGTGGTGGGCGGGGGTCTCGAGGCCACCCGCGACGAACGCGTAATTGAGGCTGAGGGTAAGGATGATGAAAAAACCGAAAACGACGCGTTCGAGATTCATGGGCCTGCTCCTGGCCGGGACGCGCCGTCAGTATAGGCATGAGCCGTCGGTGACCGCGAACGCCACCCCCTGATGGGCGCGGGCAGCGGCCGGGCTCCCGGCTCCAACAACCGGGCATCCGGCGTGTCCCGGGCTCGCCGGGCACTGTCGCCATTCACCATGCTCAAGAGCTTCCCGACGCGATCCGCCTATCGCGGTCAGACGATGATTCATCACCATGAGCGCATCATCGCCACCATGCCGTGAAGCCGTGAAGCCCTGACACCAACGTCATCGCGATATTGAAGAACACTGTTCACAAAATAGGGAAACTGAGCTTTAATATTGGGCAGGAAGACCCATCATCTGTAACAATGAACTTATAACATTCTGATTCATCGTGAGGCCCGGTGATGGCACGCCACCTCTGCCTGCTCTTCGATTGCGACGGCACCCTGGTCGACAGCGAGCCACTGCTCGCCGACGAGATGTCGTCCAGCCTGACCGACGCCGGCCTGCCCTTCCAGGCCAGCGACTACATGGGAGAGTTCCGCGGGGCCCGCTTTCGCCACATCGTCGCCGAACTCGAGCGCCGCCATGGCAGCGTGGACCCGGAGCGGCTCGATACCCTCGAGTGCCGCATGCGCGCCAACCTCAACCGGCGCCTGGCCAGCGAACTGATCGCCATCCATGGCGCCACCGAGGCCCTGGCCGCCCTCGCCGGCCATCCCATGGGGGTGGTCTCCAATGGCCCGGAGAACAAGATCCGCACCTCGCTCGAGGCCACCGGGCTCGCCGCGGTGTTCGGCAACCGCCTGTTCAGCGCCTACACGGCCAACTGCTGGAAGCCCGACCCCTGCCTGTTCCGCCATGCCGCCAGCCTGATGGGTTTCGCCCCCGAGGATTGCGTGGTCATCGACGATGCCCTGGTGGGCGTCAGGGGCGCCCTGGCCGCCGGCATGACGGTGATCCACCTCAACCGCTTCCCCGATGTCGAGGAGACGCCGGCAGGGGCCATCATGATCAGCAACATGTTCCAGCTGCCCACGGTGATCGGCCACCTGGAGGGTGCCCGCGCCCTGGCCGCCCACGCCTGATATCCACACCTCCCTTCTCGCCACCACCTGTGGACAGCGGACGCGGATGCAGACCGCCCGCTGCAGGGCTATCATCGCCCGGACACTCTCGACCGCGAGGAGGCCGACATGGCATCCCTGAAGGACCAGCTCGGCGGCCTGGTCTACTCCACCGAACATGGCGATACCTGCCCGGACTGCCGCCTGCCCCTGGCCGAGTGCGAGTGTGCCGGGCAGGCCGAACGGGCCCGTCTGGCCGAACTGGACGGTATCGTGCGCATCCGCCGCGAGACCAGCGGCCGCAAGGGCAAGGGCGTGACCACCCTCGAGGGCATCCCGCTGCCCGCCGGCGAGCTCAAGGCCCTGGCCAAGACACTCAAGAAGCGCTGCGGCACCGGCGGAGCGGTCAAGGAAGGCGTCGTCGAGATCCAGGGCGACCACCGCGAGCTGCTCAAGGGCGAGCTGGAGAAGCGCGGCTACCGGGTCAGGCTGGCCGGCGGCTGATGCCTCCGGGCGACCCGCCCACCACCAGCTCGCACAGGGGGGCCAGGGCCTCGGCCGGGGCCTCTACCTTGAGCGCATAGAGGTCATCGGCCCGAGTGCGGCCAAGGTTGAGACAGACGATGGGCTGGCCCTCCCGGGCCGCCGCCCGGGCGAAGCGGAAGCCGGAAAAGACCATCAGCGAGGAACCCACCACCAGCAGCGCATCGCTCTCGGCCTGCAGGGCGAAGGCGGCCTCCACGGTAGCGCGCGGCACGCTGTCGCCGAAGAAGACCACGTCGGGCTTGTAGATACCATCGCCGCAGCGCGTGCAGTCGGGCACCCGGAACCCCGAGAAGTCGGCCTCCAAGTCGGCATCGCCGTCCGGGCCCGCCCGGGCGCCGGCCTCCAGCCAGTGCGGGTTGCGGGCGGCCAGCTCGGCATGCAGGTCATGGCGCATGCGCCGGGCACCACAGCCCATGCAGCGCACCCTGTCGGCGCGACCGTGCAGGTCGATCACCCGCCGCGAGCCGGCCCGCTGGTGCAGGCCATCGACGTTCTGGGTGATCACCCCGCTGACATGACCCATCGCCTCGAGCCGCGCCAGTGCCTGGTGGGCCGCATTGGGCCTGGCGTCCTGCAGGGTGCGAAAGCCCACCAGGGCCCGCGCCCAGTAGCGCTGGCGGGCCGCATGGCTGGCCATGAACACCTGATGCTGCATGGGCGGCGGCCGCTTCCAGTCGCCGCGGTCATCGCGATAGTCGGGAATGCCGCTCGCGGTGCTGATGCCGGCGCCGGTGAGCACCGCCAGGCGCGGGTAACGCGCGACAAAGGCGGCGAGCGCCTCGAGGTCATGGGCCGGTGGCACCGCCGTCGCCTGTCTCACGCCTGCCTCCTCATGCCCCATCGCTCGTCCCTCGCCCTTCTCGCCGAAAGAGCATGGCCCCGCGAGGGGGAGGTTGTCTAGAATGGACGCTCCCCCTCAGGGCAAGGAATCCCGATGGCCTGGCTGGAATACCTGCTCCCGCTGATCTTCCTGTTCCCGCTGGCGGCCACCGCAGTGATCGTGGTGGCGCTGCGCAACCTGCACGATGCCCGGGTGCGCTCGCCCTTCGACGCCCATCCGCTGCGCGAGCCGGGGCAGGCCCTGCGCGATCGCCTCGACCGCGCCTTCGCCGGCCTCTTCCTCGACGGCGCCCTGGGTCCCATCGTCACCCTGGCGCCGCTGGTCTACGGCATGGGCCGCATGCTCTTTTCCAGTGAGCAGGACTGGGTCGAATGGGCGCTCTACGGCGCGCTCTGCACCCTGCTGGCGCTGGTGTTCTGCTTCCTGCTGATCCGCGACTTCCAGCGCATCCGTCGTCTCAAGCTGGGGCTGGCTTGCGAACTCGCCGTGGGCCAGGAGCTCGAGCGGCTGATCCGCCCCGAGGCGCACCCCTACTATGTCTTCCACGACGTGCCCGGCGATGGCTACACCATCGACCATGTGGCGGTCACCCCCCACGGCATCTTCGTGGTCGAGACCCGTGCCCGCACCCCCGCCATCACCCCCGGCGGCCGCGAGGTCAACCTGGTCGCCGTGGAGCCGGATCGCCTGCGCTTTCCGGGCTGGAGCGAGCGTCGGCCGCTGCGCAAGACCCGCCAGGCCACGCGCTGGCTGACCGGCTGGCTCGAATACCAGGTCGGCGGTCCGGTACCGGTCAAGGGCGTGCTGGCCCTGCCCGGCTGGGAGATCGACGCCAGCCAGGCACCGGACGACCTGCTGGTGGTCGGTGGCGGCGACCTGGCCAGGCAGCTCACCGCGACCCGGCTGGGCGAGGTCGACGATGCTATCCACGATGACGTGATCACGGCCCTGCGCCATCGCGCCAGCCTGCTGGACCTGCCGCCCCTGGAGGGCCCCTCGATCTGATCAGTCGAAGGTGGCGATGCGCACCCGGGTCGCGCAGCGGCCACGGTCCTGGCGCACCAGGCTCTCGGCCGCCGGGAACTGCGTCAGGCGCTCGGTCGCGATCCCGATACGCACCTCGGTGAGCAGGCGATTGCCGCGTCCGCGGCACTCCAGGCGCAGCGCGCGGCCCGTGCCCTCACCGAAGGCCGCCTCGAAGGCATTGATCAGGTCGTTGCGCCCCACCTCGCCTCCCTGGTTGAGGGTCACGAAGGCCGAGAAGGCACTCGCGTTGACCCTCTCGACCAGCGCCACCGAGGCCGAAAAGTACGCCGCCTCGGGCAACGCCAGGCAGGCGGCATGCTTGGCATACTGGTAGCGGTCCAGGCAGCTGGCACGCCCCGGCATGGTGGCGTCCAGCGCCTCCCCCAGCGGGGCCGGCAGGCCGAGGGGCGGGTGGGCGCGGCAGAAGCTGCCGTCGGGCCGTGGCGTCTCGAGGAAACAACCCTCCTGCCACCAGCGACGCCGGTCGACGCCACGTTCGGCGAAGCGTTCCGGCAGCGAGGGCCACAGGCCGTGCAGCACGAAGCCACGCTCGGCGCCCTCGCGCAGGTCCGCTTCACGGCACTCCCGGGGCGGGCGCGAGAGGCTCTCACAGAAGCCCGGGTGCCAGGTCAGTGCCAAGGTGTAGTGGTCGAAGCCCTCGGCCGGAAGTCGCTCGAGAGGCCCCTGCGCCAGCGCAAGGCTGGCCAGCAGGGCCGCCGCCAGGCCCAGCAGCGGCCGGCACCAGGCGCGCATGCTCAATCTCCCCGCAGCCGGCCGCCCATCTCCTGGGCCAGGTCCACGGCATAGTGGTCGGTCATGCCGCCGATGAAGTCGAGCATGCGCCGGTAGCTGTCATAGAGGCTCCAGGAGGGCCGCGGGGTGTTCTCGCCGATCAGCGCCAGCACGCGCTGGTGCTTGAAGGTCGAGCGGCCAGTATGGTGGAGCTCATGGGCGGCACCGATAAAGGCCTCCAGAAGGATGCCCAGCGTCGTATAGGCACCGATCTCCAGCTTGGCCTTGCGCTCGTTCTGGAAGATGCGCTCCCGGGCCAGCTGCTTGGCCGCCTTGACGCCCCAGCCCAGGTCCGGGTGGCAGAGCTCGAGCAGGTCGTCCTTGGGGCGCCCGCCCAGCAGTTCGGCCTCGTGCTGCACGAAGACCGCGCCCACGTCGTTCACCGCCCGCTCCATGGCCGCGCCACGCAGGGCGGCGATGCGCCGCCGCTGGGAGACCCCGTGGCGCTGCATGGTGGAATAGTCGGCGGGTTCGCCGCCGGCGATCTGGATCAGGATCTCGGCCACCTCCTCATAGCGCAGGATGCCCATCTCCAGGCCATCCTCCAGGTCGAGCAGCGCGTAGCAGATGTCGTCGGCGGCCTCCACCAGCCAGGCCAGCGGGTGGCGGCACCAGCGCCCCTCGCCACGGGGCAGCAGGCCCAGCCGCTCGGCCACCTCGGCCAGCAGCTCGCGCTCGCTCTGGTAGCAGCCGAACTTGCCCGCCGCCCCGCCGTGCTCCACGGTCCAGGGGTACTTGAGCAGGGTGCCGAGCGTCGCCGTGGTCAGGCGCATGCCGCCGCGGAACTGGTTGTACTCCACCTGGGTGACGATGCGAAAGCCCTGGGCGTTGCCCTCGTAGGTGAGCAGGTCCTGGCGCTCGGGCGGCGAGAGCCCCTCCAGCAGGCCGCTGCCATCGGCCGCGGCGCGGGCGAACCAGTCGCGGATGGCGTACTCGCCGGCATGGCCGAAGGGCGGGTTGCCGATGTCATGGCCCAGGCAGGCGGCCTGGACGATCACCCCCAGATCCGCCGGGGTGATCCAGCCGGGCAGGCGGCCACTCAGCCGCTCGCCGACGATCATGCCCAGCGAGCGTCCCACGCAGCCCACCTCCAGGGAGTGGGTCAGCCGGGTGTGGATATGGTCGTTGTCGGTCAGCGGATGGACCTGGGTCTTGCGCCCCAGGCGCCGGAAGGAGCCGGCGAAGACGATGCGGTCGTGGTCCTTGTGGAAGGGGCTGCGGCCGATCTCGTCGCGACCGCCGCCGGGGCGCTCGCCGCGCCGGTCGTGCAGGCGACCCGGGTCGAGCAGCCGCTCCCAGCTCATCTGCGTCATGGGCGTTCTCTCCTTGGATGGCCCATTCTGGCAGCCCCCGGCGCCGGCGCCCAGCCCTTCGAGCTAGGGCAGGCGCGCCCTGACCATCCAGGAGTACACCAGGCCGGCAACGATCAGGGTCACGGCAAAGAGGTAGATGCCCACCGAGATGGCACTGTTCCACAGGATGCTCCAGTCGCCGCCCGAGATCGACATGGCGCGGCGCAGGTTGAACTCCATCTGACCGCCCAGCAGCAGGCCCAGCACCACCGGCACCGTGGGGATCTCCAGCTTGCGAAGCGCATAGCCCAGCACCCCGAAGCCCAGCATCATGTAGAGGTCGAAGGCGCTGTTGTTGAGCGAGTAGACGCCGACGAAGGCCACCATCACGACCATGGGCATCAGGAACCAGCCTGGCGCCTGCAGCACCTTGGCGAACAGGCTCACCAGCGGTACGTTGAGCACCAGCAGCACGAAGTTGCCGATCACCAGGGCCGCCACCAGCCCCCACACCATCTCCGGCTGCTGCTCGAAGAGCAGGGGTCCTGGGGTGATGTTCATCGACAGCAGCAGCGCCAGCAGGATCGCCGTGGTGCCGCTGCCGGGGATGCCCAGCGACAGCATGGGAATCAGTGCCCCGCCGGCGGCAGCGTTGTTGCCCGCCTCGGGCGCCGCCACGCCGCGCGGGTCGCCCTGGCCGAAGCGGCCGTCGCGCCCCACCCAGCGCTTCTCGAGCATGTAGGCGAGGAAGCTGCCCAGCGCCGCCCCGGCCCCGGGCAGCACCCCCGCCACGAAGCCGATCAGCGAGCCGCGGGCGATGGTCGGCGCGCAGCGGCCGGCGGAGCGCACGCCGGGCATCGCCGAGCCGAGCGTCAGGGTCGGGCGGCTGGTGCCGCGGATATCCTCCAGGTAGATCAGACACTCCGAGATGGCGAACAGCCCCACCAGGGCGACGATGAAGTCGATGCCGTCGTAGAGCTCGTAGAGCCCAAAGGTGTAGCGCGGCACCCCGCTCACCGCATCGATGCCGACGCTGCCCAGCAGCAGCCCCAGGAAGGCGGCGGTGAAGCTCTTGACCAGGCTGCCGCCGGTCACCCCGCCGATGGTGGCGAAGGCCAGCACGAAGAGGGCGAAGTACTCTGCTGGACCGAAGCGGATGGCGAACTGGACCAGCAGGGGGGCGAACAGCGCCAGCCCCAGGGTCGCCACCCCGGCGCCGACGAAGGAGGCCACCGCGGAGAGCCCCAGCGCCTCGCCGCCACGCCCCTGCAGCGCCATGGGATAGCCGTCCAGGGTGGTCATCATGGCCGGCTCGTCGCCGGGGATGTTGAGCACGATGGAGCTGATTCGCCCGCCATACATGCAGCCGTAGTAGACGCTGACCAGCAGGATCAGCGCCCCCGTGGCCGGCAGGCCGAAGTTGAAGGAGAGCGGGATCATCAGCGCCACGCCGTTGACCGGCCCCAGACCGGGCAGCGCGCCGATCAGGGTGCCGATGACACAGCCGATGAACGCCAGGAAGAGGTTCTGGGGCTCCAGGGCCACGGCAAAGCCCTGGGCGAGGAAGGCGAGGATATCCATGTCGCGGCGTTACCAGTCCAGGCCCGGCATGTCGGGAAGCGGAATACCGAGGGCGAATTCGAACAGCGCGTAGAGGGCCAGGGCGAGCACGGCGCCACTGACCAGGGCGGGCTTCCAGGCCGCCCCGAACAGGTGGACCAGCAGCACCACCGCCACCAGGGAGGCCGGCAGGAAGCCGAGCGGCTTGACCAGGCCGGCATAGCTGGCGAGCACCAGCAGGGTCAGCGCCTGGCGCAGCAGGGCGGCGCGACCCGGCCAGCGCTGGTTGAAGCCGGGACGCAGGATCAGCAGCAGCGACAGCGCCGCCAGGGGCAGGCTGATCAGCCGCGGGTATTCGCCCGGCCCGATGGGCTGCATGAAACCCGACTCCAGGTCGTGGGAGAGCCACCAGGCACCCACCGCGAACACCAGCAACAGGGCGCCGGCGATGCGATCGCCGATGACGCCGGGCACCCGCCCGGCGTCGTCCTGCAGGAGATCGCTCACTGGATGACCCCGATCTCCCGGGAAATGGCCTCGACCTCGTCGATGGACTCGCGGACGAAGGCGTCGAACGCCTCACCGCCGCGCCAGAGCGGGACCAGGCCGTTCTGCTGGGCGACCTCCTTCCACTCGTCGCTGTCGTAGAGCGCCTGGAGGTCCTCCACCATGGCGGCATAGTCCTCGTCGGAGACCTCGCCGCCGGTGTAGAAGCCCCGCCAGTTGTAGCCGGCCACGTCATAGCCCTGGGAGGCGGCGGTGGGCAGCTCGGCGAAGGGCTCGGGCAGCGGCTCCTCGGAGAGCACCGCCAGCACGCGCACGTCCCCCGACTCGATGAAGCCGGCGATCTCCCCCAGGTCGGTGGAGACCACATCCACATGGCCGCCCATCATCTGGGTCACGGCCGGGCCACCGCCGTCGAACTGCACCCAGCGCAGGCTGCCGATCTGATCATCCGGCATGCCGGCCTCCTTGGCCAGCATCAGCGCTCGGATGTGGTCCCAGCCGCCGGCCCCGCTGGAGCCGGCAACGGCCAGGGCGCCCGGATCCTCGACCAGGGTCTCGAGCAGCTGTTCGAGGCTCTGGTACTCGCTCTCGTCATCGACCAGGATGACGCCCACGTCGGTGCCGAGCATGGCCAGCCAACGCATGGTGTCGGCGCCACCGGGATACTTGCCCTGGGCGATCTGGGTGACGCCCACGGTGCTGGTGGCGACGATCAGGTCGCTGTCATCGGCGCGGTTGCTCTCGACGTTGGCGAAGGCCACGGCACCCACCCCGCCCGGCATGTTGGTGACCTGCACCGGGCCGTCCGTCAGCTCCAGGTCGAGCAGCAGCTTGCCCACCGAGCGGCAGGTGAAGTCCCAGCCGCCGCCGGGATCCGCCGGGGCGATGCATTCGCTGATGGGCAGGGCATGGCCGGGCATGCTGGTGACCAGGCCGAGGCCCAGCAGAGCCGAGGCGGCAAGCCCCCGAGTGGCGTGCTTCATGGTTGGCATCTCGTTGATCCTCCGGTTGTTGTTATAGCGACTGCTGTCATGGCCACGAGCCCCACCGGGTCCGGGACCCTCTGCAGCCTAGGTTCAAATCACGCCCTGCGCCTCCAGCGCCTTCAACTCGCCATCATCGAAGCCGAGCTCGGCCAGGACCTCGCGGGTGTGCTCGCCGAGTCGGGGCACGGGATGGTGCACCGCCGCCGGCGCCTCCTGCATCTTCACCGGGAAGCCGGTCACGGGAATCCGACCGAGTTCCCCCTGGTCGAGCTCGATCCGCATCTGCTGCGCCTGGACCTGCGGGTCCGCAAAGGTCTCGCGCAGGTCGTGGACGCGTCCGCAGGGCACTCCGGCCCGGTTGAGGTGGTCGATCCAGGCGTCGACGCTGCGCGTCTCGGTCACCGCCGTCAGGCACTCGCGCAGCACCTCGCGGTTGGCCATGCGCCGGGCATTGTCGGCGAAGCGCTCATCGTCGAGCAGGTGCAGCATCCCCAGGGCCCTGAGCAGGCGCTCCACCATGGCGTCGTTGCTGGGGGCGATGGCCACCTCGCCATCGCTGGCCCGGAACAGGCCGTAGGGATAGAGCATCGGGTGGTCGTTGCCGGTACGCGCCGGCACGCGGTCGGTGGCGAAGAACTCCGCGGCCAGGTAGCCCATCATGCCGATCAGGCCGTTGGTCAGGGCGGTCTCGACGATGTCTCCCTGGCCGCTGCGCTCCCGGCGGACCAGGGCGGCACAGATGCCGAAGGCCAGATTCTGGCTGGCCACCATGTCGCTGATGGGCGGGGCCGCCCGCATGGGCTCGCCGTCGGCCGGGCCATTGACGCCCATGAAGCCGCTCATGGCCTGGGCAATGAAGTCATAGGCCGGGCGGTCGCGATAGGGGCCGGTGGAGCCGAAGCCGCTGATGCGCCCGACCACCAGCCGCGGGTATTGTGCCCGCAAGGTCTCGTCATCGAGGCCCATCTTCGCCAGCACGCCGGGCCGGAAGTTCTCCACCAGCACATCGGCATCCTCGAGCAGCCGGTGAAGCACCGCCTTGCTCGCCTCCTGGCGAAGGTCCAGCGTCATGGAGCGCTTGTTGCGGTTGAACTGGGCGAAGTACCAGCTGAAGCCATTGACCATGTTCCCCTGGGAGCGCACGACGTCGCCGCGGCCCGGCGATTCCACCTTGATCACCTCGGCCCCGTGGTCACCCAGGATCTGGGTGCAGAAGGGGCCGGAGATCACACGGGTCAGGTCGATGACGCGAATCCCCGCGAGGGAGCCGGCGGCGGGAGATGGGTGGTCGGACATCCTCAGCCCCTTGCGGTGGGAACGGCGGAGCAGTCGCCAAGGGTCAGGCGCGGCCCGGCCCTGGAGACCTGGGCGGGGAGCGGCCGCCCCATCAGGCGGGTGGCCAGTCGGCCGGCCTCGATCAGGCCCTCGAGGTCGATGCCGGTCTCGATGCCCATCTCCTCGAGCAGGTAGACCAGGTCCTCGCTGGCGATGTTGCCCGACGCCCCCGGGGCGAAGGGGCAGCCGCCGAGTCCGCCGATGGCGCTCTCGTAGCGGTCGACGCCCAGCCAGAGCCCCTGCATGACGTTGGCCAGGCCGATGCCGCGGGTGTTGTGGAAGTGCAGGGTCGGCGACAGCGAGGGGGCGACCTCGCGCAGGTGGCGGACCCGTTCGGTGACCAGCGGCGGGGTGGCCATGCCGGTGGTATCGCCCAAGGACAGTCGGGTCGCGCCGAGGTCGGCGAAGTGGCGGGCGATACGCCCCACCACGCGGACGTCGACCTCTCCCTCGAAGGGACAGCCGAAGGCGGTGGCGATGGCGCCGCGGACCGCGATGCCGCTGCCCTCGAGGCGGCGGGCGACCTGCTCGAAGGCCGCCAGGGAGTCCTCGATGCGACAGTTGACGTTCTTGGCGTTGTGGGTCGCGGAGGCAGAGACGAACAGCACGACCGAGTCGACCCCGGCTTCCAGGGCCCGCTCGGCACCGCGCAGGTTAGGAACCAGCGCGGAGAAGTGCACATCCGGCGTACCGCGCAGGGCCGACACCAGCTCGGCGGCATCGGCCAGCGCCGGCACGGCCCGCGGGCTGACGAAGGAGGTCAGCTCGAACTGCCTGACGCCTGCCGACACCAGGGCCCTGACCAGCCTTGCCTTGTCCCCGGTGGGGAGCAGCACGGGTTCGTTCTGCAGGCCGTCGCGCGGGCCCACCTCGGTGACCTGGACACGCGCCGGAAGCGCTTCGGGTGCGGCGGGCATGGGGCGTCCTGCTGAATGATAGGTTGCTTATGCCTCGACGCTACGGCAGCGCCATCACGCGCAACAATGCGCCTTTCGTCCTAGGCCGTCAGGGTCATTCCTCCACCGCCAGCGGGCGGCTTGGCCGCTTGGCCGCTTGGCCGCTTGGCCGCTTGGCCGCTTGGCCGCTTGGCCGCTTGGGACCAAGCCTACTCCCCGTCGGCCAGTGCCGGCAGCAGCGTCTTCAGCTTTCTCGTCAAGGTATTACGCCCCCAGCCCAGCAGCTCGGCGGCCTCGCCCTTGCGACCCCCGGTGTGCTTGAGCGCCGTCTCGATCAGGATGCGCTCGAAGTCCGGGACGGCCTCCTCGAGCAGGTGGGTGTGGCCGGCGGCCAGCGCCCGGTCGGCCCAGTCGCGGAAGGCGGTGCGCCAGTCACCGGTATTGCCCTCGGCGGCGCCGGGCTCACGCAGCTCCTGCGGCAGGTCCTCGACGAGCACCTCGCGGCCGGACGCCATTACCGTCAGCCAGCGGCAGGTGTTCTCCAGTTGGCGGACGTTGCCCGGCCAGGGCAGCCGGGTGAAGTGCGCCTCGGCCTCGGGGGTCAGCACCTTGACGTCGGTGGCGAGCTCCTTGGCGGCCTCGACCAGGAAGTGGCGTGCCAGCCGCGGGATGTCCTCCCGCCGCTCGGAGAGCCGAGGCAGGTGCACGCGGATCACGTTGAGGCGATGGAAGAGGTCCTCGCGGAAGCGCCCGTCTTCCACCAGGGTCTCCAGGTTCTGGTGGGTGGCGGCGATGATCCGCACATCCACCTTCACGGAGGTGTGGCCGCCCACGCGGTAGAACTCGCCGTCGGCCAGCACCCGCAGCAGGCGGGTCTGGGTCTCGGCGGGCATGTCGCCGATCTCGTCGAGGAAGAGGGTACCGCCGTCGGCCTGCTCGAAGCGCCCCTGGCGCTGGGCGGTCGCGCCGGTGAAGGCGCCCTTCTCATGGCCGAACAGCTCCGACTCGATCAGGTCCTTGGGGATCGCCGCCATGTTCAGGGCGATGAACGGCCTGCCGGCCCGCGGACTGTGCTGGTGCAGCGCCCGGGCCACCCGCTCCTTGCCGGTCCCCGACTCGCCGTTGATCAGCACGGTGATATGCGAGTGTGACAGCCGGCCGATGGCGCGGAACACCTCCTGCATGGCCGGGGCCTCGCCGATGATCTCGGCGTCCAGCCCCTCGGGCACGCTGACCGGACGACGCCGCTCGCGGGCATGAGCCACGGCCCGTCGCACCAGGGCCAGGGCCTCGTCGACGTCGAAGGGCTTGGGCAGGTACTCGAAGGCGCCGCCCTGATAGGAGGCCACGGCGCTGTCGAGGTCGGAATGGGCCGTCATCACGATCACCGGCAGCTCCGGATGGACCTCGCGCACCTTGGCCATCAGGTCCAGGCCGTCGATCCCCGGCATGCGGATATCGGTGACCAGCACGTCCGGCGGCGCCTCGAGCAGGCGCTCCAGGGCACGATCGGCCCGGTCGAGGGTCTCGACCTCGAGGTCGGGCTGGGCCAGGGCACGCTCCAGCACCCAGCGAATGGCGCGATCGTCGTCGACGACCACCACGCGTGCGACATCAGTCATGGCGCTTCTCCAGCGGAATCAGCAGTCGGAATTGGGTATGGCCGGGCTCGGACTCGCACTCGATCAGTCCCTGGTGCTGGTGCAGGATCGACTGCGCGATGGAGAGCCCCAGGCCGCTGCCCTCGGCGCGACCGGAGACCATGGGGTAGAAGAGGGTCTCGCGCAGCGACTCGGGAATGCCCGGGCCGTTGTCGATGATCGCCACCTCGCAGACCAGCCGGTGGCGCTCGGCCCCCAGGGTGAACTGGCGGCGGGCGCGGGTCCGCAGCGTGAGCCGCGGCGAGGCGATACCGGCCTCGGCCATGGCCTCCACGGCATTGCGCGCCACGTTGAGCACGGCCTGGATCAGCTGCGACTCGTCCCCGGCGAGGTCCGGCAGGCTGGGGTCGTAGTCGCGCTCGATCCATACCCCCGGCTGCTCGACGATCAGCAGCGAGCGGACCCGCTCCAGCACCTTGTGGATGTTGAGCGGCGCGTGGCGCATCACCCGGTTGGGGCCCAGCATGGAATCGACCAGGTCACGCAGCCGGTCGACCTCCTCGATGATGATGCGGGTGAACTCCTGCAGGCCGGGGTCGTCGAGGTCACGCTCCAGCAGCTGGGCCGCGCCGCGGATGCCGCCCAGGGGATTCTTGACCTCGTGCGCCAGCCCCCGGGCAAGCACCTTGATGGTCTCCTGGCGGGTCTGCAGCGCCTCTTCCCGGGAGATGCGCAGCAGCCGGTCGCGGGGCTCCACCTCCAGCAGCAGCTCGTCGGCGGAGAGCGGCGAAACGGTGTAGTCCACGGTCAGCACCTCACCGGTCACCAGGGTCAGGCGTGCCTCGCGCTGGGTGAAGGGGTGAAACTCGTCGCGGGCCTTGGCCAGCAGCTCGCCGACCTGCTCCCCGCCATCCACCAGGGAGGGCAGGGGAAGCCCCTTGAGGCGACTCAGGCTGATCGCCAGCAGCGCCTCGGCGGCCGGATTCATCCAGCGCAGTCGCAGCTCGCCATCGAGCAGCAGCACCGACGTGGTGAGGTGTTCCATCAAGCGTTGGTACATGGGGAGGTCCTGCCAGGTCCGATGGTGCCCCCCTTCGGGAGGCGCTTTCAGCAGCTAATGCAAGAAGCTTTTGTAAGAAGCTCTTTGCAAGAAGCGCGCCACCCCATGGGGCACGGCATGGCGCCTTATCGGGGCAGGGTCGCACCCGCATTGCGCACCATTTTAGTGCACAGCGTCGCCGAGCGCCCATCGTCGTGCAGCAGGGCCGGACAGCGAACGGGAGGGTCAACGCTCCTCGGGCGGGAAGGCGCGGGAAGGATGACGATGGGGCGGGTATGCCTTGCGTTCGCCATCGGGGTCGCGCGGGATATCGTCGTCGCGCAACCGCTCCAGGTGCTCGAAGGCGCGGCCCTCGCTCACCCGGTCGGCATGACCGAAGGCATCGCCGCGACCCGCGTCGCGGGGCGGGGGCTCGCGACAGGGCCTGTGGGTACCGTCCGGACACAGCGGCCGATGTGGCCGGCGAAGGGGAAGCTAATTGCTGCCCGGATTGTTGGGGTTCTGGGGCAGGTTGACGCTGGCCCGCTGCACGTAGAGGGTCACCGGCGACGTGCGGTGGCGCACCGCACCGCTGGCATCCAGCAGCTCGGCCTGCAGCACGTGTTCCCCGCGCTCCAGGTTGTTGAGCATGAAGGTATCGGTGTGCATCGCCGACTGGCTGACCCGGCCGTCCACCAGCAGGCGCACCCGATGGTCCTCACGCAGGTCCGGCTCGATGCCCAGGATCACCTGGACGTTGCCGGCGGCTCCGGTCGGCAGCGTCTCCTCCTGACTCGGCGAGCGGATGCCGAAGCTGTCGTAGGGCATGAAGGGTTGCCCCGGGCCGGCAGAGGCCCCACCTTCACTCTCGCCGCCACCACCATCGATCACGGCCGGCGACTCCGCCTCGCGGACCTCGCCACGGCCGGGCACCACGGTGAGTGGCTTGAGGTCGACCTCCTCGCCGCCACGTTCCGGGTTGTCGGTGAACACCGCGTTGCCCTGGGCGTCGGTGGTGCGATAGATAGTCTGGGCCTGAGCCGCGAGGCTGACCGAGAGCCCCAGCGCCAGGATCACGAGTGCCTTGTTCATGCCTACCCCCTGCGTCGTCGCCGCCGCCCGACGGCAACGGCCATGAGAGACTGCATCATCCCTTTCTTGGATAGTGTATGAAAGAAAGGGGTTCCGCCATGGCGGAACCCCTTCTTTCGCTCAACGCGCGTGACGGCGAGCCACGCCGGACCGGCAGGCCCGGGTGGCCGGCCGCCCGCGATCAGCAGCTGTAGTACATGTCGAACTCGATCGGGTGCGTGGTCATGCGGATGCGCTCCACGTCCTCGCTGAGCAGCTCGATGTAGGCATCGATCATCTCGTCGGTGAACACGCCGCCCTCGGTGAGGAAGCCGCGATCGGCATCCAGCGCCTCCAGGGCCTGGTCGAGGCTGTGAGCCACGGTCGGCACGGCCTTGCCCTCTTCCGGCGGCAGGTCGTAGAGGTTCTTGTCCATGGGATCGCCGGGGTGGATCTTGTTCTTGATGCCGTCGATGCCGGCCATCAGCATCGCCGCGAAGGCCAGGTAGGGATTGGCGGTCGGGTCCGGGAAGCGGGTCTCGACGCGCTTGCCCTTGGGGCTCGCGGTGTAAGGGATGCGCAGGGAGGCAGAGCGGTTGCGGGCGCTGTAGGCCAGCATCACCGGCGCCTCGAAGCCCGGCACCAGGCGCTTGTAGGAGTTGGTGGAGGCGTTGGTGAAGGCGTTCAGGGCCCGGGCGTGCTTGATGATGCCGCCGATGTAGTAGAGCGCCATCTCGGAGAGGCCCGCGTACTCGTCGCCGGCGAACTGGTTGACGCCGTCCTTCCAGAAGGACTGGTGGACGTGCATGCCGCTGCCGTTGTCGCCGACCAGCGGCTTGGGCATGAAGGTGGCCGTCTTGCCGTAGGCGTGAGCCACGTTGTGGATCACGTACTTCATCTCCTGGACCTCGTCGGCCTTCTTCACGAGGGTGTTGAACTTCACGCCGATCTCGTTCTGGCCGGCGTTGGCCACCTCGTGGTGGTGCACCTCGACGGACTGGCCGATGGCTTCCAGGGTGTTGCACATGGCACCGCGGATGTCGTGGAAGCTGTCCACCGGCGGGACCGGGAAGTAGCCGCCCTTGACCCGCGGACGGTGGGCCAGGTTGCCGCCTTCTACCGGACGGTCGGTGGACCAGGCCCCCTCCTCGGAGGAGATCTTGTACATGGAGCCTTCGATGTCGGACTTCCAGTGCACCTCGTCGAAGATGAAGAACTCGGGCTCCGGCCCGAAGAAGGCGGTATCGCCCAGGCCGGAGGACTGCAGGTAGGCCTCGGCGCGCTTGGCGATGGAGCGCGGGTCACGCTCGTAGCCCTGCATGGTGGCCGGCTCGATGATGTCGCAGCGCAGCACCAGGGTGGCGTCCTCGGTGAAGGGGTCGAGGAAGGCGGTGCCATCTTCGGGGCGCAGGATCATGTCCGACTCGTTGATGCCCTTCCAGCCGGAGATGGAGGAACCGTCGAACATCTGGCCGTTCTCGAAAAATTCCTCGTCGACGTCACGGGCCGGGATGGTGACGTGCTGCTCCTTGCCGCGGGTGTCGGTGAAGCGCAGGTCGACCCACTTCACGTCGTGTTCTTCAATCAGGGCGAGAGTCTTGGCAGACATGGTGTCCTCCACTGTGAGCTAGGCTCGAAAGGTTGGGCTTAGGTAATTCATTGGCGCTGGCGATCCCAGCACGTGTTGTAGCATGCCGCGGCAGCGCTGCCCACGACTGCCATGCACGAACATGGCACTGCCCGGAACAATGCAGGCAACGTGCCAATCTTGCACCGTTTCATTTCAGCCGTTTCGTATCCATATGATTTAAAGCGACTTTAGCACCTCGACTCCGGACACTCCCTGCACCAGCATCAGCAGGCCGATGCGGGAATTCGGGATCTCGCGCATCTCATTGCACCACGCAGGTGCGTCAAGACGCCCTTGCGCACCATATTGGAACATTCCGCGGCATTCTTGCCCGTTGATGGCGCGCCTCATGCCCGGGACGGCCGGGACGTCATGGATTGTGCACAGAAATATCAGTCCGGCGCCTCATTGATACGCTTCACAACCAAAAACTACACTCATTTACATGGTGGCGCCGGCCGGGGAAGGCGCGGGTTCCGGAGATGGCGCCATGTCAGCCCGACTTGCGCACGACCCACCACTGGAGCCGGCACGAGAATGATCGTCTGCAGCATCCTCCTCGATGCCCGCTCCGCGGGTGCCGGTCTGCCCCGACGCCTGGCAGCCCTGAAGCCACTCCGCCAGCGGCACGACCTGCGCATGGAAGTGGTGTTGGCCGACGACACCGATGACCCGCGACTGCTGCGCCTGGCGAGCGGGCATGACGCACGCATCGTGACCACCGAGGGGACCCCGTTGGGGGATCGCCTCAACACGGCCGTGGCCCATAGCCAGGGGCAGGCACTGCTGTTCCTGCCCCGGGGGCGCGCCATTCCCGCCGGCTGGCTCGTGAAGGCACTGGTGGACATCGAGAAACACAGCCGGGATGCCGTGGTATTGACCACCTCGAGTCCCAGCCGGCTGAGGCAGCTCTGGCAACGCCTGCGCCACCAGACGCCCGCGGACACCCTCTGCGTCTCGCGGGCCTGGTTCGAGCGCATCGGCGGCTGCGACCCGGCACTCGACGCCGAGGCCCTTCCCGACCTGATCGAGCGCCTGCATGCCTGCCAGGCCAGGATCACCGCCGCCATAGCCTGAACCGCAGACGGCTCGGCGAAGCCTCCCAAGCCACTGATATCCCGTGGCCCCGCAAGATTCACGGCGACAACGCTGGTAGCCGTCATCGCCCTGCCCCTATAATGCGCCCCCAATTTTGTCAGCAGGATCCCGTCGTGATCGATAACCTTCGCAACATCGCCATCATCGCTCACGTCGACCACGGCAAGACCACCCTGGTCGACAAACTGCTCAGCCAGTCCGGCACTCTCGACCGCAAGGCCGAGGGGCAGGAGCGCATCATGGACTCCAATGACCAGGAAAAGGAACGCGGCATCACCATCCTGGCCAAGAACACGGCGATCCGCTGGCAGGCCCCCGACGGCCAGTACTACCACATCAACATCGTCGACACGCCCGGACACGCCGACTTCGGCGGCGAGGTCGAGCGCGTCATGTCCATGGTCGACTCCGTGCTGCTGCTGGTGGACGCGGTCGACGGCCCCATGCCGCAGACCCGCTTCGTCACCCAGAAGGCCTTCGACCAGGGCCTCAAGCCCATCGTGGTGGTCAACAAGATCGACCGCCCCGGCGCCCGTCCGGACTGGGTCATCGACCAGATCTTCGACCTGTTCGACAACCTCGGCGCCAGCGACGACCAGCTCGACTTCCCGATCATCTACTGCTCGGCACTCAACGGCATCGCCGGGCCGGACCCCGATGAGCTGGCCGAGGACATGACCCCCATGTTCCAGTCCATCGTCGACATCGTCGAGCCGCCCAAGGTCGAGCTCGACGGCCCCTTCCAGATGCAGATCTCCGCGCTGGACTACAACAGCTATGTCGGCGTCATCGGCCTGGGCCGCATCAAGCGCGGCGCGGTGAAGCCCAACCAGCAGGTCACCGTCATCACCAAGGAAGGCAACACCCGCAAGGGCAAGATCGGCCAGGTGATGACCCACATGGGCCTGGAGCGCGTGCAGACCGACGAGGCCACCGCCGGCGACATCGTCTGCATCACCGGCATCGACAACCTGGCGATCTCCGACACCCTGTGCGACCCGGCCGCCGTCGAGGCGCTGCCGCCGCTCTCCGTGGACGAGCCCACCGTCTCCATGAGCTTCCAGGTCAACGACTCGCCCTTCGCCGGCAAGGACGGCAAGTTCGTCACCAGCCGCAACATCAAGGACCGGCTCGAACAGGAGCTGATCCACAACGTGGCGCTGCGCGTCGAGCAGGGCGAGACCCCGGAGAAGTTCAAGGTCTCCGGCCGCGGCGAGCTGCACCTTTCGGTACTGATCGAGACCATGCGCCGCGAGGGTTTCGAACTCGCCGTGGGCCGCCCCGAGGTGATCATCCGCGAGATCGACGGGGAGAAGCAGGAGCCCTACGAGGAAGTGATCATCGACTGCGAGGAGCAGCACCAGGGCGCCATCATGGAGGAGCTCGGCTATCGCAAGGGCGAGCTGATCAACATGAACCCGGACGGCAAGGGCCGCGTGCGCCTGGACTTCATGATCCCCGCCCGCGGGCTGATCGGCTTCCGTGGCCAGTTCCTGACCCTGACCTCAGGTACCGGCATCCTCACCAGTCGCTTCGATCACTACGGCCCGCTCAAGCCCGATGCCTCGATCGAGCGCCGCAACGGCGTGCTGGTCTCCATGGTCTCCGGCAAGGCCCTGGCCTATGCCCTCTATGCCCTGCAGGAGCGCGGCAAGCTGATCATCGACCACGGCACCGAGGTCTACGAGGGGATGCTGATCGGCATCAACAACCGCGCCAACGACATGGTGGTCAACCCCACCAAGGGCAAGAAGCTCGACAACATGCGCGCCTCGGGCAACGACGAGAATATCGTGCTCACGCCGCCGGTGAAGTTCAGCCTCGAGCAGGCCATCGAGTTCCTCGATGACGACGAGCTGGTCGAGATCACCCCGCACCACATCCGCCTGCGCAAGAAGCACCTGACCGAGAACGAGCGCAAGCGCGCCGGCAAGAAGTAAGGTCCGCTGCCCATGCCGCCCCCAGAGCCCGCCATCCGGCGGGCTCTCTCGTATTCGCCCGCGGCGGGCTGTCGTTCGCTGCGTCGGCGGCTATGCTGGAGGCTGGAATCCCCCCTATCGAAGGAGAGCCGACATGCACAAGCACGTGGAGTGGGACGACCCCGGCCGCAACAGCGTGCTGGAGCATTTCGCGAACCAGCCCGAGCAGCTCGACGAGCCACGGCCCGGCGACATCCTCTCGGCCCGCTACCAGGGCGCCATCGTCCGGGTGAAGGTGGAGGCCTGGGTCGACGGCACCAGCATCGGCGAGGTGGCAGCGCTGATCGCCGCCGACAACGGCCGGCGCATGAAGTCCCACGGCAAGCTCGCCCTCGGCGACACCGTGCGCCTGCCGGATGCCTGCCGCGCCCTGGAGCCCGAACCCAGCGCCCCGGAGGACGACAGGGAGTGATTGCGCGCGCGGATACCATCCCGACCGCCAACGGCCCCTAAACGCAGGTCGACTAGCCAGAATGGGGCCTTGTGCCGCAAAGTTGGGGAGACAGGCCCACAAGGCCAACCAAGGCAATCCTGGATCCCCATGAGCACGCACAACGTCTGGACCCACAAGGGCACCTTCCTGCTGGCCGCGGTCGGCTCGGCCGTCGGGCTCGGCAACCTCTGGCGCTTCCCCTACCTGACCGGCGAGAACGGCGGCGGGGCCTTCATCCTGGTCTATGCCCTGACCATCTTCGCGGTGGGCATTCCCATCCTGATCGCCGAGATCATGCTGGGGCGCAACAGCCGCCGCAGCCCGATCATGGGCATGCGCTTCCTGACCCGTACCCACAACACCTCCCGGGCCTGGGAGTCGATCGGTTGGCTGGGCGCGGTCTCGGCCTTCCTGATCCTGAGCTTCTACTCGGTGATCGCCGGCTGGGCGATTCACTACACCGGGCTGATGTTCACCGGCAGCATGGTCGACGTGGATGCGGCCGGCGTGGGACAGAGCTTCGATGCCCTGCTCGCCTCGCCCGGGCTGCTGACCCTCTATCACACCCTGTTCATCGCCGCCTCGGCGCTGATCGTCGGCCTCGGCATCCACAAGGGCATCGAGTCGGGGCTGCGCGTGCTGATGCCCTCGCTGTTCGTGATCCTGCTGGTGGTGCTGGGCTACGGCGGCATCATCGGCGACTTCGGCGCGGCAGCCGGTTTCCTGTTCACCTTCAACCTCGCCGACCTCAGCCTGGAGGGCTGGCTGCAGGCCATGGGGCAGTCGTTCTTCACCCTGAGCCTGGGCATGGGCGCGATCATGGCCTATGGCGCCTACATGCCCGGCGAGACCTCGCTGACCCGCACCGCCTTCTCCATCGCCGTGGTCGACACCGCCGTGGCCATGGTCGCCGGCCTGGCGATCTTCTCGCTGGTCTTCGGTGCTGGGCTCAACCCCGGCGAGGGCCCGGGGCTGATGTTCGTCACCCTGCCGCTGGCTTTCGCCGAGATGCCCGGCGGGGCACTGGTCGGCGGGGCCTTCTTCATCCTGGTGCTGGGGGCGGCCATCAGCTCCTCGATCTCGCTGATCGAGCCGGTGGCGGCCTTCCTGGTCGAGCGCTTCGACATGACCCGGCCCCAGGCCGTGGCGATCATGGTCATCGCCAGCTGGGCACTGGGGCTGCTCACCGTGCTCAGCTTCAACCTCTGGGCCGAGGGCACCCTCTTCCACGCCCTCTTCGGGCGCAGCGCCTTCGACTTCATCGAGCTGCTGACCAACATCTTCATGCCGCTGGGCGGCCTGTTGATCGCGCTCTTCGCCGGCTGGGCGCTGACCCACTCCGAGGTGATGAAGGAGATGCGCACCAACGAGCGCTGGTTCCGCATCTGGCGCTTCCTGGTGCGCTTCGTGGCCCCCGCTGCGGTCGCCTTCGTCTTCCTGCGCAGCATCCCGCAGGTGGAGGGCTACCTGATCCCGGCCATCGGCGCCGTGGTGATCGTCGGCGCCTTCGCCGCCGGCCGCACCTTCCTGGCCGACGACAGCCAGGCACTGTAAGAACAACAACCGACGGAACCCGACATGGCAGCCATCATCGACGTCCAGCACGTCCACAAGGCCTTCGGTGGCCTCAGGGTCATCAATGACTGCTCGATCCAGGTGGAGCAGGGTTCGATCACCGGCCTGATCGGCCCCAATGGGGCCGGCAAGTCGACGCTGTTCAACATCATCGCCGGCGCCCTGCCGCTGGACAGCGGCCGGATCCTGCTCGACGGCGAGGAGATCACCAACCGGCCCGCCAACGAGCTGTTCCACAAGGGGCTGCTGCGCACCTTCCAGATCGCCCACGAGTTCTCGCAGATGACGGCGCTGGAGAACCTGATGATGGTGCCGCCCGCCCAGGCCGGCGAGACCCTCTTCAACGCCTGGCTCAAGCCCTCCCTGGTGACGATGCAGGAGGCCGAGGTGCGCCGCCGCGCCCTGGAGGTGATCGACTTCATCGGCCTGCACCACGTCCGCAACGAGCTGGCCGGCAACCTCTCCGGTGGCCAGAAGAAGCTGCTGGAACTGGGCCGCACCATGATGACCGACGCCCGGGTGGTGCTGCTCGATGAGATCGCCGCGGGGGTCAACCGCACCCTGCTCGGCGACCTGGTGACCAACATCGAGCGGCTCAACCGCGAGATGGGCTACACCTTCCTGGTCATCGAGCACGACATGGACATGATCGCGCGGCTCTGCGACCCGGTGATCGTGCTGGCCCAGGGCAGCGTGATGGTCGAGGGCAGCATCGAGGAGATCCAGAACGACCCCCAGGTCATCAAGGCCTACTTCGGCGCCGCGTCCTGACGGGAGAGCCGCCGCCCGCGGACAGGCACCCGGCCAGCACATTCCAGCGCTTCCCAACAACGAGAACGAACGCAGAGAACGTCTGACAATGCCATTACTCGACGCACGCGACGTGCATGGTGGCTACGGCGGCATGAACATCCTCAACGGGGTGGACATGGCCATCGAGGCCGACGAGATCGGCGTGATCGTCGGCCCCAACGGCGCCGGCAAGTCCACCATGCT
This sequence comes from Halomonas rhizosphaerae, assembly GCF_030012485.1. Classification (NCBI taxonomy): domain Bacteria; kingdom Pseudomonadati; phylum Pseudomonadota; class Gammaproteobacteria; order Oceanospirillales; family Halomonadaceae; genus Halomonas; species Halomonas rhizosphaerae. The sequence goes on along the minus strand of NZ_JASCQQ010000005.1, from coordinate 47,877 downwards.
CAAGGCCATCTTCGGCCTGCTCCGCGTCAGCCAGGGCGAGATCCTGCTGCGTGGCGAACCGATCCACAACCTGCCGCCCAACAAGCTGGTGCAGAAGGGCATGGGCTTCGTCCCCCAGGAGAAGAACGTCTTCCCCAGCCTCACGGTGAAGGAGAACCTGGAGATGGGGGCCTTCCTCAAGCCCGGCAACGTCAGGCGCATGCTCAAGCAGGTCTACGACTTCTTCCCGCCGCTCCATGACAAGCGCCACCAGCCCGCCGGCGAGCTCTCCGGCGGCCAGCGCCAGATGGTGGCCATGGGCCGGGCGCTGATGGCCGAACCCAGCCTGCTGCTGCTCGACGAGCCCACCGCCGGCCTCTCGCCGCTCTACATGAACGAGATCTTCGAGCAGGTGAAGCTGGTCAACTCGGCCGGCGTGGGCATCCTGATGGTCGAGCAGAACGCCAAGCAGGCCCTGGCCATCGCCGACCGGGGCTTCGTGCTGGCCGCCGGCCAGAACCGTTTCACCGATTCCGGCGCCGCCCTGCTGGCCGACCCGGACGTCGCCAAGAGCTTCCTGGGCGGCTAGCCCAGAAGGCCTGAGAAGGTGGGAGAGTACCGACGTGAATGAACTGGTCTTCTTTATCAACAACGTGGTGATCGCCGGCAGCGTGACCGGCTCGATCTACGCCATCGGCGCGGTGGGCGTGACGCTGATCTTCAGCATCATGCGCTTCGCCCACTTCGCCCATGGCGACATGATGACCTTCGGCGCCTTCATGGTGCTGCTGCTGACCACCGCCTTCCCCGGGGCCGGGGCCGCCATCGGCGTGCCCACCGCGCTGGTCCTGCTGCCGCTGGCCATGGCGCTCACCGCCCTGCTCGCGGTGGGCATCGACAGGGCGTTCTACAAGCCGCTGCGCGCCCACGGGGTCAAGCCGATCGTGCTGGTGATCGGCTCGCTGGGGGTGACCCTGATGCTCCAGGGCCTGATCCGGCTGTTCGCCGGCACCGGCGGCCAGAGCCTCTACATCGATGATCGCAAGGAGATCTTCCGCCTCGCCCTGCCCTTCGAGGGCGCGCGGGCCCCGGTGGTGGTCACCGAGCCGCAGCTCTACCTCTTCGTGATCACCCTCGTCGCGGTCGTCGGCCTGCATCTCTTCCTCAGCCGCTCGCGGCTGGGCAAGGCGATGCGCGCCATGTCCGACAACCCCGACCTGGCCCAGGCCTCGGGCATCAACACCAACACCATCGTCGCCGTGACCTGGGTGATCGCCGGGGCGCTCGCCGCCATCGCCGGCACCCTGCTGTCGCTGGACGTCACCTTCAAGCCCGACCTCAGCTTCTTCCTGCTGCTGCCGATCTTCGCCGCCGCCATCGTCGGCGGCGTGGGCCACCCCTACGGCGCCGTGGCCGGCGGCTTCGTGGTCGGCTTCGCCGAGACCCTCGCGGTCTTCAACTGGAGCGTGCTGCTGCGCCCCTTCCGCGACAGCCTGCCGGAATGGCTGACCCAGGCCGGCAACCTGGCCTTCGTCGGCACCGAGTACAAGATCGTGGTGCCCTTCTTCATCCTGGTCGTCATCCTGGTGTGGCGCCCCACCGGCATCTTCAAGGGCAAGGTGATCTGATGGACACGAAACGCGCCGATACCGTCGCCGCGCCGGGCCGCTTCCCGCTGCGCGAACTCCTCCTCTTCGCCGCCGTACTGGTGGCCGTGCTGGGCGTCTACGCCGTCATGGGCCCGGCCTACAGCACCCGCATGCTGGTGGAGGCCTCCTGCTACGCCATCCTGGCCCTGGGCCTGACCATCCAGTGGGGCTACGCGGGCCAGTTCAACGCCGGCGTGATGGGCTTCGTGGCCCTTGGCGGCTTCTGTGCCATGTTCTTCAGCATCCCGGTCAACGAGGCCTTCTGGGGCAGCGAGCTGCCCGGCGAGCTCGGCCGGGTGCTGCTCTACATGGTCGCCGCCGTGCTGGTGGTGTTCGCTGCCACCCGGCTCGACCGGCTCGGCGTGCCGAAAAAGCTGCGCACCGTCATCGCCGTAATGCTCGCGGTGGTGCTCTACCTGGTGGTGATCAACGCCCTGCGCGGGGTGACCGACCAGATCGAGTCCCGCGCCGGCTTCATCGGCGGCCTCGGCCTGCCGGTCGGCGTTGGCTGGATCATCGGCGGGGCGCTGGCCGGCGGGGTGGGCTACTTCATCGGCCGCGTCTGCCTGGGGCTGCGCAGCGACTACCTGGCCATCGCCACCCTGGGCATCGCCGAGATCATCAAGGCCTTCCTCAAGAACTCCGACTGGCTGACCCGCGGCACCGCCACCGTCTCGCCGCTGCCCTGGCCGGTACCGGGACCGTCCGAGGTCGGCTTCACCCTGGCCCGGGCCCTCTACCTCTCGGTCACCGCGGTGATGATCGCGGCGATCTTCTTCCTGCTGAGCCGCGCCTACCACGCCCCCTGGGGGCGGATGATCCGCGCCATCCGCGACAACGAGATCTCCGCCGCGGCCATGGGCAAGGACATCAACAAGCGCCGCCTGGAGATCTTCGTGCTGGGCTGCATCCTGATGGGCATCGGCGGGGCGGCCCTGGCCAGCTTCAACAGCATGTTCGACCCCCAGGGCTACCTGCCGCTCAACCATACCTTCCTGGTACTGGTGATGGTCATCCTGGGAGGGCCCGGCAACAACCTGGGTACCATCTTCGGTGCCGTGGCGGTCTACATCATCTGGATCATGTCCGAGCCGCTGGCACTGTTCCTGATGGAGCTGGCCGTCACCTTCGGCGAGGGCGCCTTCGGCTGGGATGCGCCCACCAACCTGGACAGCCGGGCACTGCAGGCGCGGGTGTTCGTGATCGGGCTGCTGATCACCCTGGTGCTGCGCTATGCGCCCAAGGGACTGCTCCCGGAGAAGGTCCGCCACCACGGCTAGGGAACCTCGGTCCCCTATAGAAAAGGCCCTGGCGGGTTGCCCGCCAGGGCCTTGCTGTTGTCGGCGCCAGGACCTTAGAGGTCGTCGCCCTCGAGCTCGCCGACCTGCACGAACTCGCCGTCCTCGATGGTCATCTCGACCACGATGCCCGGCACGTCCCCGGCCTCGTCGAACTCATGGGTGCCGGAGGCGCCCTCATAGTTGATCTCGGTGCCGGCGGCGATCAGCTCCACCGCCTTCTCCCATTCGCCGGGCAGGATCACCTCGCCGGGCGCCATGGCGACGCTGCGCAGCGCCACGGAGAGCCCCTCGCGCTCGGCGCTGCCGTTCTGCTCGATGGCCAGGGCCAGCAGGAAGGCCGCATCGTAGGCCTGGGCCGCGAACACCGCATCCGGGTCGACGTCCGCCGCTTCGGCGGCCTCGCTGAACATGGCGGTACCGGGCAGGTCCGGGCTGCCCGGCCGGGTGGCAATCATGCCCTCGAGGACATCGGCGCCCACCGCATCCACCAGGCTGTTGCCGACCATGCCGTCGGCCCCCACGTACTGGGTGAACATGCCGCTCTCGTAGGCCTGGCGCAGCACCGTCTGGCCTGAGGTGTCGGCATAGGCCAGCACCACCAGGGTCGGCACGCCGCTGGAAGACAGGGTGCCGAGCTCGGAACGGTAGTCGGCGCGGTTGTCCTCGTGGGCCAGGTTCTCGGCAACCGTGCCACCCTCGGCCTCGAAGGTCTCGGTGAAGGCATCGGAGAGGCCCTGGCCGTAGTCGTTGTTGACGTAGGTGACCGCCACCTCGTCGATCCCCTTCTCGATCAGCAGCTTGGCCAGCATCTCGCCCTGGAAGGCGTCCGACGGCACGGTGCGGAACACCAAGTCGTTGTCGTCCAGCTCGCTGACCGCCGGGGCCGTGGAGGCCGGCGAGACCATCACCACCCCACCGGGAATGGCCGCGTTGTTGGCCGCCGCGATGGTGGCACCGGTGCACAGGGCACCGACGATGGCCGTGACCTCCTCGGTGTTGACCATGCGGTCGGCCGCATTGGAGGCCGCCGAGGCATCGGAGCAGGTGGTATCACCGGTGGGCATCTCGATCATCTGGCCGTCGAGGAGCCCCCCCTGCTCGTTGATCTGGTTCACCGCCAGCTGGGCACCATCGAAGATCGGCGGAGTCAGGCTCTCGATCCCGCCGGTGAAGCCACCCAGGAAACCGATCTTGACCTCGGCCTGGGCCATGCCTGAAAGGGCCACCGTGGACGCGGCGACTGCCATCGCCAGTACGCGCTTTTTCATGATTGTTCGTCTCGCTCAGGTTGCTCGGGTAACACACCTTCACAATCTGGAACCCTTCCCCGCAGAACACAAGCCCGCCTCGCCAACGCTCACCGAGACGACGCCTATACTGACAGGCGTTCATCGACCCTGGAGGCACACCATGACCCACCCGCTTCACGCCACCCTGCCCCTGGCCGTCACGCTGGGCCTCGCCACCAGCAGCGCCTTCGCCTTCGAGCCCGCCGGCCAGGACGTCACCTATGACGTCGGCGACGAGGCCTTCGAGGGCTACCTCGCCACCGCCGAAGGCGAGGCCCGCGGCACCGTGCTGGTCATCCACGACTGGGACGGCCTCGACGACTACGAGCGAGAGCGCGCCGACATGCTCGCCGCACAGGGCTATGACGCCTTCGCCGTCGACCTCTATGGCCAGGGCAATCGCCCGGCGGAGATCGAGGCCAGGAAGGCCGAGACCGCCCGGCTCTACGAGGACCGCGAGCGCATGCGCCGCCTGACCCTGGCCGGCCTGGCCGAGGCCCGCGAGCAGGGAGCCGCCCGGCCCACCGTGGTGATGGGCTACTGCTTCGGCGGCGCCGTTGTGCTGGAGCTCGCCCGCTCCGGCGAGGCGGAGGACGTGGCCGGCTACGCCACCTTCCATGGCGGCCTGGCGACTCCCGAGGGCCAGTCCTACGACGGCGATACCGCCCCCATCCTGATCGCCCATGGCGGCGCCGACCAGTCGATCTCCCTGGACGACGTCGCCACCCTGGGCGAGGAGCTCGAGGATGCCGGCGTCACCTACGAGATTCAGGTCTACTCCGGCGCGCCCCACGCCTTCACGGTGTTCACCGAGGACCGCTACCAGCAGCGGGCAGACGAGAAGTCCTGGGCGGCCTTCCAGAACCTGCTCGACGAGGTGCTGTGAGCATGCACATCACCCCCCTCTCCGGCAGCCGCACCGAGATCGGCGAGGCCCACGGCCGCGCCCATGCCGGGCTGATCACCCACAGCCTCGAGGTCTACGACCGGCTGTTCCAGGACTTCGTGGGGCTGGACTGGGCCAGGGCGCGCCAGGCGGCCGGCCGCTTCCTGCCGATGATCGAGCGCGGCTTTCCGGCCATCCTCGAGGAGATGGAGGGCATCGCCCGCGGGGCCGGGCTCGAGTTCGAGGACATCCTCACCCTCAACTGCCGCAGCGAGATCTCGCTGACCCAGGCCAGCGGCGGCTGCTCCGCCTTCGCCCTGAACCGCGACGGCACCCAGTGGCTGGCCCAGAACTGGGACTGGCGCACCGACCAGCTGCACAACGTGGTGGCACTCGAGATCAACGGCCTCGACGCCCCCGCCCTGATCAGCATCGGCGAGGCCGGCATGGTGGCCAAGATCGGCATGAACGCGCACGGCATCGGCGTCTGCCTCAACGCCATTCGCTCGCGGACCTGCGGCGAGGGGCTGCCCATCCACGTCGCCCTGCGCAAGATCCTCGAGAGCGCCGACATGGACAGCGCCGTGGCCGTGGCCAGCCGCGACAGAGTCTGCTCGCCCGCCCACTTCCTGATCGCCAGTGCCCAGGTCGGCAACGAGGGGGACCAGGCCGCCGGCCTGGAGGTCCACCCCGGCGAACCCGGCCGGCTGGCCCCCGAGGGTGGCCTGGTCACCCACACCAACCACCTCTATGCCCGCGCCGCGACCGGCCAGGTCGAGGACTTCCCGCGACCCGACTCGCGCCCGCGCCTGGCGCGGCTGGATAGCCTGCTGCGCGAGCGGCTGCCCGCCGAGGGTGAGCTCGGCGAAGGCGAGCTGTTCGCCATCTTGAGCGACCATGACAGCGCACCGCTCTCCATCTGCCGCCACTTCAATCCCGACCAGCCCCCCGAGGAGCGCATGGAGACGCTATTCTCGGTGGTGATGAACCTGACCCGGCGTCGCCTGACGCTGCGCCACGGCAAGCCCTGCGAGAGCGACGAGAGCCTGACCGTACAGTTCGATACCGAGTGACTATGCGCCAGCGCATGACGCGGACCGAATGCGACAGTAATGAAAATGTTAATACTTGTCACTGCAAGGGCGGGGTGATAGCGTCAATAATGAGATTTATTCTCATCAATATGGAGGATGCTCCCATGAAGCATTTGCTTTGCGCCGCCCTCTGCACCGGCCTGCTGGCCACTCCGATCCTAGCCGAGGAAAAACCCGGCACCCATTTCGAGGGAGAGCCTTCGGATTCCCTGGCCGAAGCGGTAGCTAACTTCTCGAAATACAACCAAGAGCTTGCCGACCTGCTGGCCAAGGATGAACTGACCAGGCGCGAGATCGGCGAGATCCATATCCTCACCTATAGCCTGGAGAACGCCCTGGAGAAGATCGAAGAGGATGTGGAGGAAATGGCCGAGGTGCTGGAGGAGGTCCACCTCGGTTCCGAAACCAGCAACGTCGAACGGGTACGCAGCAACGGCGAGATCTACCTCGAATCCGCCCGCACGCTGATCCCCTAACGACCAACCAATACGACGCGGGCGGGGCATGGTGACATGACCCGCCCGCACTATTTGAACCCGGTTCGGCGCAACGTCACCCCGCCAGCGCCTCCTCCACCAGGCCGCTCGCCTCGGCCGTCATCGGCAGCCCCAGCGCCAGCTCATGGGCCCGCGGTGACATCTTCTTCCAGGTCATCTGCACGATGCGGATCAGGTGGTCGTGGTCGATCTGCTTCGAGAAGTCGCCGAAGTAGTTCTCCAGGAACACCAGGCAGGCGCAGTCCTCCACCGCCTGGGCGCCTTGGTCGCGCCCCAGGCCCTGCTTGCGGATCATCCGCGCCACCCGCTCGGCCTGCTCGGCGGGGTAGCCCGCCTCCTGCATCAGCCGGGCGGTGGTCTCGCCGGCGCGCCGGCCCTGGTCGCGCCGCCAGGTCAGGTAGCCCACCCGCCCCTCGGGGTAGTCCGTGCGCGGCACCTGCCAGCGCTGCAGGTGCTGGCCGCGCACTGCGAGGCGCATCAGCTCGTCGGGGTGCTCATGCAGCCGCTCCAGCCAGGCACTCATGCGTCCGGCATGCCACAGTTCCTGGGGCAGCGGTTCGCCGTCCACTTCCACACGGCGCGGGTCCTCCGCGTGCAGGGCATCCAGGGCGGCCAGGGTCCGCTCGAAAGGGGAAAGGGGCATCGCTCAAGACTCCTTGCTGATCAAGCAGAACGACCCGGCGGCCATCACGCCATCGAGCCGGGCTATCAGCCTGTTCTGACGCAAAACCCCAGGCAGGTCAACCTTCTGAGTCGTTGTCCTGCGTGGAGGGAGCCATTCCCCAGCCGGTCGGGATATCGGCGTCTTGTAGCCCCTCGAAGCGGTCGGTGACGTAGGCGCTGTGACACGCCACGCAGGTCTCGGTCATGCGCCCGTAGACCTCCACCTGCCGGGCGGTGTCCTGGGCCTGGCCGGCCTCGGCCAGGGACGCCGAGAGCTCGTGCAGGTACGCATCCATCTGCAGGAATTCCTGCGGCACGGCGGCCTTCAGGTCCTGACGGTCCTCATCGGTCAACGACTGCTCGAGGATGAAGCTGTCATGGATCGATTGCCCCTTCTCGGCCACCACGGCGTGCCTGCCCTGCAGCATGGCGCTGTAGATCTCCTGCATCGCCTGCTCGATCTGGATCATCTCCTTCTGCAGCAGGCCCTGCAGCTTGGGCGTCAGCTCGGGCCGGACGGGCTCCGCGGCCTGGCTGGCAGCACTGGTCCCCAGCGCGACCAGGGTGCCCAGGGCAAAGGCGGCCCACCGGCCACGACCACGGCGAGGGATGGCTGAACGACTCGAAATGGGGGATAGCATGGCGGGTCTCCTCTATTGGCATGCCTTCAAGGCTCGGCCTTGGAAAGCGTAGCTGCCATCCGGTGGCGCCACCTTGAGGCAGGTCAGCCCCGTCACGGTCGTTACCCCCTCTCGCCACGCAGCAGGCCGCTGCGTTGGGTCATCCCCAGCAGTACGGCGTCGTGAGTTGTCGTAGAGCCTGGCGTACTGGCCCGCGGGAGTGGCCAGAGTCCAGTGCCCTTCGGTGAACGCGGGCCTGGCGGCCAGGCTCGGATAATCAATCTTTTCTCAAGAGACGGACGAGACTATCAGCGCAAGGAGAGGAACAGCGCGAAGGGGGTTTCAAAGAATAAACCGATATTCCTCTTGCTCTACCGAACGCCGTCCTGCATCGGCGCCGCCTATCGCAGGAGCCTCGGTAATCGGGCAGGAAAATGAGGGGCATGAGCCCGACTCCATTCAGGTCTACCCATCAATCGGTGGAGAGGCCGGTGGCAAGCACCCCGCGCGCACCAACGTCGGCGGGCGGTAGTCGTCATCCTCCCGCCAGCGCTGCCATACCGAAGGATCCACGGTGACACCCACCGCCGGATGACCTGCACCATCATGCGCAAAGGGTCTGTGATACCTGCCATCGTCACGCTGTGTCAGTGAGCGGAACCAGCGATACGCCCCCTTCATGAATTCCGCATAGGAATCCCGGGGCTGGGAGAGGTGAGCGTCGGCGATGGGCTGAGGCAGATACAGTTTCAGGCCCGCGGTCGTGGCTCTATCGCATATCCAGCCATAGGCCAGGCTGGCCAGCGGATCGAAACCGCCACCCTCCACCCGATAGCCGCCGCCCACGTTGGCATGGGCGCCGATGAACCAGCGTTGCTCGACCTCCAGCTGTCGGAACTTCTTCGCTCCATCAGGATGGGTCCAGAGAGCTGCGTCATAGGCCGCCCGGTGCTCGTCCAGCGCCACCGCGTGGTAGGCCCGTTTCACGATCGACGACAGCTCGGTATCGTGCCAGGAAAAATGCCCATGCTCCGATAGGTTGGTGCCGGGAATGCCCAGCGCCCCCACGGTATCCCATACCCCGATGAAGTGGATCTCGATCTCGCGGCTGTAGCGCTCACGGAAATCACGGCACCGCGCATCGTCCGGCGCAACGTCCTTGTCGCGGTAGAAGGCCTCGGCCTCCTCCACCAGGCCAGGCGTGGAGACCCGCAACAGCCCGCATTTGCGGATCATCCCTACCAGGCTGCGTGCCGTGTAGGCCCCGCGGCTGAAGCCGAAGACGAAGATCTGCGAATCGTCCAGATAGTGACGCACCAGCCAGTCGTACCCCTTCTGCAGGTTACGGCTCAGCCCCAAGCCGAAGGCGCCGCCGACCACGCGCTCCCACTGCCGCGTGCCCACGCCGGGCTCGTAGAAGAAGCGCTGCCGGATGCCGTGATCATCGTGGTCGTGGATATCCCGCGCCAACCGATAGATGTTGGTACGGTCCTGGGGGTCGTTCCAGGTGCCATCGAACAACAGAATCAAGCGCTGCGTGGGAAGAGACATGCGCTGCCCTCCTCGCCCAGCCCGGGCCACACACCCCTAGGGCATGGAAACCATGGCAACAGTATGGATGGAGCCGCTGTGTGTCAGGGTAGGTAACGGGAGGGCGCGGCGCTATTGATCACCTCCTTGAACAGGTAGACATGATGGATTGACCTGCCCAGCCGGAAACCTCCCCCCCCAGCTTCACCGTAGATGGAGGCATCGACCGGAGCGGCGTTGCCGACCACCCTGGCAGCACCGCGCCCCAGTCACGGCATCGGCATCGGCATCGGCATCGGCACCACGGGCGATGGCCGCGTCGCACGGGCGGCTGATATTCTTTGCTGATATCTTTTCCTGAAATGAAAGAATCAAACGGGACGCCATGATGACGCTCTTCGCCCGCCTCGAGGAAGTGGCCTCGCCGATAATCGGCCTGGGCTGCATGAACCTCTCCCACGGCTACGGCAGCCCGCTTCCCGAGAGCGAGGCGCTGCATGCCCTGGAGGCGGCCTTCGACATGGGCTATCGCCACTTCGATACTGCCACCCTCTACGGCGCCACGGCCAACGAGCGGCTGGTGGGCAAGGCCCTGGCGGGCAGGCGTGGCGATATCCTGCTGGCCAGCAAGTGCGGCATGGCCATGGACCCGGAACTCGGCCGCAAGGTGATCGACGGGCGCCCCGAGACGCTGCGCCGCCAGTGCGAGGCAAGCCTCGCACGGCTGGGCACCGACCACCTGGACCTCTACTACCTCCACCGCTGGGACAAGGGCATGCCCATCGAGGAGAGCGTCGGCGCCCTGGGCAGGCTGGCGGAAGAAGGCAAGGTGCGCGCCATCGGGCTCTCCGAGGTGTCGGCGGCCACCCTGCGCCGCGCCCGGGCCGAGCACCCCATCGCGGCGGTGCAGTCGGAGTACTCGCTGTGGACCCGCAATCCCGAGATCGGCCTGATCGAGGCCTGTCGCGAGGCCGGCACGGCCCTGGTGGCCTTCAGCCCCCTGGGGCGCGGCTTCCTGGCGGGTGCCGTCAGCGACCCCGGTCGCCTCGAGGAGAGTGACATGCGCCGCGTCATGCCGCGCTTCAGCGCCGAGAACCATCCCCGTAACCTGCGCCTGCTGGCGGAGTTCACGGCGCTAGCGGAGGAGCTGGGCATGACACCGGGCCAGCTGGCCCTGGCCTGGCTGCAAGCCCAGGGCGACGACATCCTGCCGATCCCCGGATCGCGCAATATCGATCACATGCGCGAGAACCTGGCGGCGCAGCGCCTGCCGCTATCACCGGAAACCGTGGACCGGCTGAACGCCATGATGACCCCGGACCAGGTGGCGGGGGCTCGCTACGGCGAGGCCCAGCAGGCGGAAGTCGACACCGAGGAGTTCGGCGAGCCGGATACAGGAACCCCCGCCTAGACGCGGAGCGCCCAGGAGCAGGGGGATTCGGCTGCCGATTCCCGCATTCTGCCACGTCATGTGACGCGCGGGCCCTCGGTCATGCTTCAGTTATGGTCGACCAGCCCGGCCTCACCAGCCGCCTGGGCACAGTGGGCGCAGCAATAGACCGTATCGCCATGCTGAACACCGTGGCCGATCACGCGGCAGCCACACTGGGCACATGACGGTGCCAGCTTTTGGATGGCACATTCGAAGGAATCGAAATCGAAGCTCTGGCCGCCCTTGGTGACCGTGAAGGTGTCGTCGTATTGATTGCCGCAGGTCGCACAGGTACCCATCACACACCTCCTGCATGCCTTCCTCGGTGGATTCTCCCCGTGGCCCCCTGCTGCAATCCAACCGAACCGCAACGGTGTATTCCTGGCGCCAGGGTCATCGATGTCCGACCGGAAAGGCCGTCTTGACGATATATTCTTTACCCCCCCCCCCAACGTAGCAGACGCCCGGCCCTCTGCTAGAACGTGACGGGCGCCGCAAGACGCAGAACGGGCGATCATGCATCGGCGGAGGCGCCTGAGCCTAGGCGTCGTCAGCCCTCCTGCGCGCCCGCCGCCTCTCGCCCAGCCGCGAGAGCGCGCGGCGCACCGGCCGCCACAGCCGGCTGAGCAGCCACAGCATAGGCAGTCATGGCGGCCGGTCATCCGTGAGGCTGAGGAACCTCAAGCGTAGCACCCCCGCCCTCCCGCAGACGCCGCCTCCGGCCCTTGGTATTCTCGGTAGTTATATCCATAGCTAAGTTCGAGGAATTGCCATGTGGGATGAACGCTACGACACCGACGACTATGTCTATGGCACCGAGCCTAACGACTTCCTGCGCGAGCAGGTGGGGCTGATCGGCGAGCCGCCGCGGGAGGTGCTGTGCCTGGCCGATGGCGAGGGGCGCAACGGCGTCTACCTGGCCAGGCTCGGCCATCGGGTGCTCTCCGTGGATGCCTCGGCGGTCGGCCTGCGCAAGGCGGCTCGCCTGGCCGAGCAGGAGCGCGTGCCCCTCGAGACCCTGGTCGCCGACCTCACCGAGCACACCTTCGCCGCCGAGGCCTTCGACGCGGTGGTGTCGATCTTCTGCCATGTGCCCGAGGCGGGCCGCCCGCACCTGCACCGCCAGGTGGCGCGCACCCTGAAGCCCGACGGGATCCTGATCCTGGAGGCCTATACCCCGGCCCAGATGCCGCGAGACACCGGCGGACCGGATACCCCGGACCGCACCCCCACCGCCGCGGAGCTGGAGGCGGCCTTCGCCGACTTCGAGATCCTCTCGAGCCGCGAGTTCGACCGCCAGGTAGTCGAGGGCCGCGGCCATACCGGCCTGGGGGCCGTGGTGCAGTTCATCGCCCGCAAGCGCCCGTCCTAGGCGGGCCGGCGCTCGCGCCCTTCCGTTGTCAGGACCCTGTCGAGGAAGCCGAGCAGTTCCGGCAGTTCCTCGTCGATATGCTGGCTGAGGTCGTGATCGCCGGGCAACAGGCGCAGCTCGGCCGGGGTGTCGCCGCGGCTGGCGTGGAGCCATTCGGCATCACTCGGGGGGATCACCTCGTCGTCACGGCCGTGCACCAGCAGCACCGGGCAGCGCACCCGCGGTAGGGTGGTCACGGGCGCGATGGCGTCGAAGCGATGGCCGATCACGTGCTCCACGTAGCGCAGCACGTACCAGCCCAGCGGGACGAACGGCAGCCGCTTCCCCGCCAGCCAGCGACGCATCATGCCTTCCGGGTGGGCGAAGGCCGAGAGGCTGACCACGGCGGCGATGTCGTCACGGCGCGAGGCGGCCAGCAGCACCGCCGCGGCCCCAACCGAATGGCCGAGCAGGGCCACCGGCGCATCGGCCATGCCCGGGCGGGCGCGCAGCCAGGCCAGGGCGGCCTCGGTGTCCTCGGCGAAGCGCGGCATGGAGGAGAAGCTGTCGGCGTCGCTCTCGCCATGGTTGCGAACATCGAACAGCAGCACGTTCCAGCCCGCCGCCTGCAGCGGCCTGGCCAGTGGCAGCATCAGCTCGCGGTTGGCGCCCCAGCCGTGGGTGATCACCACCGTGTCGCGATCCTGGCCGGGTAGCCACCAGCCCGCCAGCGTCCTGCCCCGTCGCGTGGGAATGGTCACCGTCTCCCCGGTCACGCCGTGCTCGGCAAGACCCTGCATGACCGGCACCCGCGGCGCGGCCAGGCTGACCCTCAGCCGCCGATGGAAGAGGTGCAGCAGCAATACCAGCCCCGCCGGCAGCAGGCCCCACCAGAGCCAACCCGGCACCACAATCATCGCCTAGCCGCCGCCATTGAGCCACCAGGTGGCGGCATTGAGGTAGGCGGCGAAACTCACCCAGGCCAGGTAGGGCACCAGCAACCAGGCGGCGAGGCGCGAGACCGCGGCGAAGCGGCGGATGGTGAGCAGGATCAGCCCCCACAGCAGCAGCAGGTCGAGCAGCGCCAGGCCCATCCAGTGCAGGCCGAAGAACAGGATCGACCAGAGCGCGTTGGCGGCGAGTTGGGCGACGAAGGGCCAGAGGGTGGACCAGCGGGCAGCGGGCGGCGCGGCCAGGGTAGCCCGCCAGGCGGCCAGCGACATCAGCAGGTAGAGCGTGCTCCAGGCGATGGGGAAGACGAGGTCGGGCGGGGTAAGCGGCGGCTTGGCCAGCCCCGCGTACCAGTCGCCGGGCGGGGTGGCGATGCCGCTCAGCGCGGTCAGCACGACCAGCGCCAGCCAGCCGAGGAGGATCATCAGTGAGCGAGCCGGGGTCATGGGCGGCCTCCTTGCCAGTCGGACGTCAGGGGAGATTAGCACACTCCCAGGGCCGCCCCGGTCGGCGGCACCGCGCCCCAGGGCACCGAGCGGCGGCTATAGTAAGGTGGTCCTCGCCAACCGACTGCCGGAGCCCGCCATGACCGCCCGTCTTCCCCTGCACTTCGCCGCCCTCTGCCTGCTGTGCCTGTCCGGCGCTGCGCTCGCCCAGACCGGCGAGACGGAATTCCGCGCCTACGAGGATGCCCTGGCCCGGGGCGCCCAGCATGCCGACCTCTGGCAGGCGGGCTGGACCACCGTCTATGCCGGCAGCCTGGCGCTCAGCGCCTGGCAGGCAAGCGAGGCGAGCGACGACGAGGACCGCTATGACGGCCGGGTGGGCGTGGTGAAGTCGGCGCTGGCACTGGGCGGCATGCTGCTGGACCGCCAGTCCCATCCCGCCGCCTACCGGGCGCTGCAGGCGGGCGAGGAGGGCGATATCGAAGGCGCCCGACGGCTGCTGCAGTCGGTGGCCGAGGAGGAGCGCCGGCGGCGCAGCTGGGAGGCGCGGCTGGGGTCGCTTGCCGTGAACACCGCGGCGGGGCTGGTGATCGGCGTGGGCGATGATCGTCCCGACGACGGCGCCCTCAACTTCGCCACCGGCATGCTGGTCAGCGAGCTGCAGCTGCGCACCCAGCCTGGCCAGGCCATGGCGGCGGTGAACCGCTTCCAGCCGGCGGCGGTGTCGTTCGGCGACGTGCACCTGGAGGGGGAAGTCGCCTGGCTGGTAGGGCCGAACCAGCTGGGCGTGGCGCTGCGCTATTGAGGGGCAGAGGACAGCACCCGGTGTCGCGTCTGGCGGTGGCCAGCGCCCGTATTGTTATGTTATAACCTCCGCCAGTTTTCCGGAGGCTCCCCCATGGCACACCATCGACACCGGCATCGCCCGGAAGGGCCCTGCCATTTCTCCCTGATGTCGCTCTCCGCGACCCGCCGCCTGCTGCTGGTCGCGGCACCGCTCGCTGCCCTGTGGCTGACGGTCTCCTGGGCCGCGGGATGGTGGTCCTGATGTCGCGCCTGCAACTGCACGACCTGCAGCTGGCCCGCGGCGGCCAGACGGTCCTCGAGCACCTGGACGGCCGCTTCCAGGACGGCGCCATCACCGCCCTGATCGGCGCCAACGGCGCCGGCAAGAGCACCCTGATCGCCGCCATCATGGGCATGCTGGCCCCGGTGGCCGGCAGCGTGGAGTGCCGGGTGCCCCGTGAGCGCTGCGCCTGGCTGCCCCAGCAGCTGGCGCTGGACCTCACCTTCCCGATGAGCGTGGAAGAGCTGATCATGACCGGCACCTGGCCGAGCCACGGGGGCCTGAAGGGGTACTGCGCGGCCCACTACCGCCGCGGCCGCGAGATCATGGCGCGACTGGGCATCTCGCACCTGGCCCACCGGCCGCTCGGGGAGCTCTCCGGCGGCCAGCGCCAGCGCGCCCTGCTGGGCCGCACCCTGATGCAGGAGGCCGAGCTGTTGCTGCTCGACGAGCCCTTCGCCAACGTCGACATCGAGACGGTGGACGTGCTGATGGAGGTGCTGCGCGACATGGCCCGGCAGGGTGCCACCATCATCGTGGTCATCCACGACATGGAGCAGCTCGCCCGCCTGGCCGACGACGTGCTGCTGCTCACCGGCGGCCATGGCCGCTGGGTCAGCCCCGACGCCCTGCTCGACCACCACAGCGGCCTGGTGCCCCGGGCGCCGCGCCTGCCCCTGACCTTTCCGGATGCCTCCCATGCTGGCACTGCTTGAGGCCTGGCTGCTGGCCCCCTTCGACTACGGCTTCATGCAGCGCGCCCTGGTGGCCGGCCTGGCGCTGTCGCTGGCCGCCCCGCCGCTCGGGGTCTTCCTGATGCTGCGCGGCATGAGCCTGATCGGCGACGCCATGGCCCACGCCATCCTGCCCGGGGTGGCGCTGGGCTTCCTGGCCGTCGGCTTCTCGCTGCCGATCATGAGCCTGGGCGGCATCCTCTCGGGGCTGCTGGTGGCGGTGCTCGCCGGCAGCGTGTCGCAGATGACCGGCCACCGCGAGGACTCCGCCATGGCCAGCTTCTTCCTGATCTCGCTGGCCGCGGGGGTGATGCTGGTGTCGCTGGGCGGCAGCAGCGTGGACCTCACCCATGTGCTGTTCGGCTCGATCCTGGCCGTGGACTCCACTGCCCTGGTACTGATCGCCGGCATCAGCAGCCTGATCGTGGTAATCCTGGCGGTGATCTTCCGCGCCCTGGTGGTGGAGTGCCTCGACCCGCTCTTCCTGCGCGGCCAGGGAGTGCGGGGCGGCGTGGTGCACGGCATCTTCCTGGGGCTGGTGGTGCTCAACCTCACCGCCGGCTTCCAGACCCTGGGCACCCTGATGGCGGTAGGCCTGATGATGCTGCCGGCCACCACGGCCCGCTTCTGGAGCCAGCGCCTGGAGGGGCTGATCGCCATCGCCATCGGCATCGCCCTGGTGGCCAGCACCGGCGGCCTGCTGCTCTCCTACCACCTCAGCCTGCCCTCTGGGCCGGCCATCATCCTGCTGGCCGGCGGCGGCTATGTGCTCTCCGCGCTGTTCGGCCGACACCATAGCCTGACCGCCCGCTGGCGCCGCCATGCCGCGCCGCTGGGCGCCCCCGAACACGACTGACACAGCGAACCGAGGAGTCCTGTCATGCGCCTTTCCCGCCCCTTTGCCCTGCTCGCCGGGCTTTCCACCCTGCTGGCCCTGCCCGCCGCCCTGGCCGCCGAGCGCGTCCAGGTGGTCACCAGCTTCAGCATCCTCGCCGACATGATCGAGAACGTCGGCGGCGAGCATGTCGAGGTGACCGCCCTGGTGGGGCCGGACAGCGATGCCCACGTCTACTCACCGCGCCCCACCGACGCCCGCGCCCTGGCCGAGGCCGACCTGGTGGTGTTCAACGGCCTGCAGTTCGAGGGATGGATGGAACGGCTGATCGACGCCAGCGACTTCGCCGGCCCCCTGGTGGTGGCCACCGACGGCATCGAGGCGCAGCTCACCGCCGCGGAGGCCGGCGGCCATGATGACCACGACGATGCCGAGGATCACGGCCATGAAGCGCATGGCGATGAGGGCAACGAGGCCCACGACGGCCATGACCATGGCGACATCGACCCCCACGCCTGGCAGGACCTGGGCATGGGCCAGCTCTACGTGGCCAATATCCGGGACGGCCTGATCGAGGCCGACCCTGACAACAGCGACGCCTACCGGGCCAGCGCCGAGCGCTACCTCGAAGAGATCGCCGCCACCGATATCGAACTGCGCGAGCTGCTCGGCGGGATTCCCGCTGGCACCAGCGTGATCACCGGCCATGACTCCTTCGGCCACTTCGCCCGCGCCTACGGCCTGGCGTTCCTCTCGCCCCAGGGGCTCTCCACCGAGGCCGAGCCCAGCGCCGCCAACATGGCGCGGCTGATCGACGTGATCCGCGAGGAGAACGTCCGGGCGCTGTTCCACGAGAACATGACCAGCCCGGCGATGATCGACCAGCTGGCCGAGGAGACCGGCCTGTCGGTGGCCGGCACCCTCTATGCCGACGCCCTGGCCAGCGAGGGCGAGGCCAGCAGCTGGCTCGGCATGATGCGCCACAATGCCCGCACCCTGCACGATGCCCTGGCCGAGCCGGGGCATGATGACCATGGACATGACGATGATCACGGGCACAGCCACTGAACATCAGGCTCATTACGCTGCCAGCGCCACCTTCGGGTGGCGCTGTTTTCATATGGACACCGATTTTATGGGACCATCGAGCTCCGGACGCGAAGGATGTCTCCCATGCTCGAGTTCCGCCAGGTCCACAAGGCCTATGCCACCCCCCTGGGCCCGCTTGAGGTACTGAACGGGGTCAACCTGACCCTGGCCGCCGGCGAGAGCCTGGCGCTGATGGGCGAGTCGGGCTGCGGCAAGTCGACCCTGCTCCACCTGGCCGCGGGCCTCGATCTGCCCGATCGCGGCGAAGTCCGGGTCGCCGGCCGGGCCATCTCGTCGCTCGGCGAGGCGGGCCGGGCACGGCTGCGTCGCGAGACCCTGGGCCTGGTGTTCCAGCAGTTTCATCTCGTGCCGAGCCTGACCGTCCTCGACAATCTGCGCCTGCAGGCGCGGCTCGCCGGTCGCGAGGATCGCGCCTGGTCGGCAGAACTGGTCGAGCGTCTGGGCCTGGCCGGGCTGGCGAGGCGCTACCCGGAGCAGCTCTCCGGCGGCCAGCAGCAGCGCCTGGCCATCGGCCGTGCCCTGGCGCCGCGCCCGGCCCTGCTGCTCGCCGACGAGCCCACCGGCAATCTGGACGAGAGTACCGCCGACGAAGTACTGGACCTGCTGCTGGCCCTGGTCCGTGATACCGGCTGCGCCCTGCTGATGGTGACCCACAGCCCCCGGGTGGCCGCGCCGCTGGACCGCTGCCTGCAGCTTTCGCATGGCCGTATCGGCTGATTCAGCGTTGCAAGGACACCAATACCGTGACCATCCCCTCCGTCTGGGTCTTCAGGGCCGGACTCATCGCCACCGTGACGGCCATCATGGCCGGCATCTGGTGGCTGCTCCAGGGGCTGGGCCTGCCCATGAGCTTCTCCCCTTCCGGCATCGCCGAATGGTTCAACAGCCAGGGCAACCTGGGGCCCCTGCTGCTCCTGCTGTTGATGATGCTGGCGGTGGTGGTGGGCCCGATTCCCACCCTGCCGGTGACCGCCGCGGCCGGGCTGGCCTTCGGCCTGCTCCCGGGCGTGCTGCTGTCCATCATCGGGGCCATGACCGGGGCCATGATCGCCTTCACCCTGGCCCGGCTACTGGGGCGGAATGCCTTGCGCGCCAGGCTGCCGACCAATCCGCTGTTCGGGTTCCAGGGCTCGCAGCGCCTGCTGTTCCTGACCGTACTGGTCACGCGCCTGGTGCCCATCTTCTCGTTTGCGCTGGTCAGCTACGCCGCCGGGGTCACCGCCATCACCACGGGACGCTTCGCGCTGGGCACGGTGATCGGCATGCTGCCCATGACCCTGGTGTTCGCCGGCCTCGGGCGAGCCTTCGAGCTGCACCCGCTGTTCTCGATCACGGCCGCCGTCGTCATACTCACCGTGATGACCCTGCTGCCCTGGTACCTGAGCCGACGGCGCCACTCCCGGCTGGCCCGCTGGCTTCACCTGAACGACGAGCCACCCGGGAAGTAGCCGGCAACTCGGCGGGTGTTGCCGGATGCCCGAACTCCCCGCCCCGTCGCTGGTATGAGACGATACCGGCACCAGGGGCCACACCGCCCCGCTCGCTCGCCATGCACGTGCCCTCATGCTCACCGCCCTGCTGACCTTGCTCTCCCACTATCGCCGCCACCCCGGCCAGCTCGCCATGCTGCTGCTGGGCCTCTGGGTGGCCGGCGCGCTGTGGAGCGGTGTGCAGGCGATCAACGCCTCGGCCCGCGACAGCTACGACCGGGCCGAGGCGCTCTTCACCACCGGCCTGGACCGCCTGGAGCGCCGCGATGGCGAGCCCCTCGACCGTGCGGACTTCGTGTCCCTGCGCCGCCAGGGCCTACCGGTCTCGCCGCTGCTGGAGGGCCAAGTGGTGACCTCGCCGGGCGAGCGGCTGACGGTGATCGGCATCGACCCGCTGACACTGCCCGGCGACAGCGCCTTCGCCACGGCGGGCAGCCGCGGCGAGCTCACGGCCTTGTTCACCCCACCCTGGCAGACCCGGCTGGCCCCGGATACCGCCTCGCGGCTGGGGCTCGAGCGGCAGGCGGCCCCGGGCGCCGAGCCCGCCCTGGCCGATGGCCAACGGCTGCCGCCGCTGGTCCTCGCCCCGGCGCTGCCGCCGGACACCCTGGTGGTGGACATCGCCGTCGCGGCCCGACTGCTGGAGCGTGACACCGCGGTCAGCCGGCTGGTGACGGCGGCCGGCGCGCTGGAGACGGCTCCCGAGGGCTACCGGCTCGGCCGTGCGGACACCCTGGTCGACCCCGGCGAGCTCACCGCGAGCTTCCACCTCAACCTCAGCGCCATGGCGCTGCTGGCGCTGATCGTCGGGCTCTTCATCGTCCAGGCAGCGCTGGGGCTGGCGCTGGAGCAGCGCCTGGGACTGCTGCGCACCCTGCGTGCCCTGGGCGTGCCGGGGCGCACCCTGGTCGCCCTGCTGGCGCTCGAGCTGGCCCTGCTGGGCGTCATCGGCGCCCTGGCGGGCATCGCCAGCGGCGTCTGGCTGGCCCGTGCCCTGCTGCCGGACGTGGCGGCCACGCTGCAGAGCCTCTACGGCGCCGCGGTGGGCACGCAGCTGCGGCTGCCCTGGCACTACTGGCTGGGCGGACTCGGCGTGACCCTGGGCGGGCTCTTCGTCGCCGGCAGCGGCTTCCTGTGGCGGGCCGCGCGGCTCGGCGTGCTGGGGCTCGGCCAGGCCCAGGCGTGGCGCGCAGGCTTCCAGCGCCAGCTGCTTGGCCAGGCCATCGCCGGCACCCTGGCCGCCCTGCTGGCTCTGGCGATGTGGGCCTGGCTGGCCGCGCAGCCCGCCGGCGAGGGGCTGGTCGCCGGCTTCGTGCTGGTGGGGGCGATGATGCTGGCCTGCGCCCTCTGGCTGTCGCCACTGCTGGCGGCCGGGCTCTCCGGCCTGTGCCGGCTCGCCCGGCGCCGCCCCCTGACCCAGTGGGCGCTGGCCGACCTGCAGCTCCAGCTGCCGCGCCTCTCGCTGGCCATGATGGCGCTGCTGATCGCGCTCTCCGCCAACCTGGGGGTGGGCAGCATGGTCGGCGGCTTTCGCCTCACCTTCCTCGACTGGCTGGACCAGCGGCTGACCGCCGACCTCTACCTGCGCCCGCCGGCCGGACAGTTCGACGCGGTGCAGGCCTGGCTGGTCGAACGCGACGAGGTCGCCGAGCTGCTGCCCACCGCCGACGCCGAGTCGACCCTGCTCGAGGTGCAGGCCCGGGGCGACCAACGCCCCCTCGAGGTGCCGGTGACGCTGTTCGGCATCACGCCGGGCACCCGGCTCACCCCGACCTGGCCGCTGCTCGAGACCCGGGCCGGGCGGGACGCGGCCTGGCGCGCCCTCGAGGAGGGCGAGGCCTTCATCAACGAGCAGCTGGCCCTCGGCCAGGGCCTCGGCCCCGGGGACCGGCTGGTGCTGCGCTCGCCGGGCGGCCACCAGCGGGTGACGGTGGCCGCCATCTACCCCGACTACGGCAACCCCCGCGGCGAGGTGCTGCTGGCCACGGCCGCGCTGCGGGAGCGCTTCGCCGCCACGCCGGGGTCGCTGGGCATCGTGCTCGCCGACACGGCCCCGCCGGGGGAGCGCCGGGCCGAGGCACTCTCCCGGGCGCTCGCCGCCCGCTTCGCGCTGGGCCGCGAGGCCCTGCGCGACCAGCGTGAGGTCAAGGCGCTCTCCACCGAGATCTTCGAACGCACCTTCGCCATCACCCGGGCCCTCAACGCCCTGACCCTGGCCGTGGCAGCCCTGGCCCTGCTCGCCAGCCTGCTGGCCCAGGCCCGGGAACGCCGCCGCCGGCTGGCGCCGCTCTGGGCGCTGGGCGTGACCCGGGGGCGCCTGGCCGGCATCCAGCTGACCCAGCTGGGCGGGGCGGCGCTGGCCACGGGACTGACCGCCGTGCCGCTGGGCATCGCCATCACCGCCTGCCTGGTGGCGGTGATCAACGTGGCCGCCTTCGGCTGGCGCCTGCCGATGCATGTCTTCCCCGCCGAGATCGCGCTGACCCTGGCCACCGCCCTGGGGGTGGCGCTGCTGGCGGCCGGCCTGCCGGCCCTGACCCTCTGGCGCACCCCACCCCGCACCCTGCTGGCCGAGGAGGAGGCGACATGAGGCGCTGGCTGACCTGCCTGATGGTGGCACTGCTTGCCACACTGCTGGCGCGCTGCGAGGACGAGACGCCCCCTGCCCCGTCCCAGGGCTTCGCGGGCCTCGGCGCCGAGGCCGGCGGCTTCCGGCAGGCCACACCCGGCGCCCGTCTACGCTTTCCCGAGGACCACGGCCCCCATCCCGACTACCGCCTGGAGTGGTGGTACCTGACCGCCAACCTGGAAGATTCCGGCGGCGAGCCGCTGGGCGTGCAGTGGACCCTGTTCCGCCAGGCCCAGCAGCCCCCGGCCGAGCGCCCCGAAGCGCCCGGGCCCTGGGCCGCCGACCAGCTGTGGATGGCCCACATGGCCGTCTCCCGGGGAGCAACCCACCGGGTGGCCGAACGCTTCGCCCGGGGTGGCTCGCGGGAAAGCGACCCCGAGCGGGACCAGGCGGGCGTCACCGCGGTCCCCTTCCGTGCCTGGCTCGACGACTGGTCGATGGTCAGCCGCGTCGGGGACAGCGACCGGGATGCCCTGTCAGAGCTTGAACTCGTCGCCACGGCCGAGCATGACGGCGCGCGCTTCGGCTACCGGCTCTCGCTTGCGGCCGAGGGGCCCCTGGTGCGACACGGCGAGAACGGCTTCAGCCAGAAGTCCGCCGACGGCCAGGGCTCGATCTACGTCAGCCAGCCCTTCTACCGGGTCAGCGGCGAGGTCACCCTGGACGGCAAGTCCCACCAGGTGACGGGCCGCGCCTGGCTTGACCGCGAGTGGACAAGCCAGATTCTCGAGGGTCACCAGCAAGGATGGGATTGGGTCTCGCTGCACCTGGAAAGTGGCGACAAAGTAGCGGCAGCGCAGGTTCGTGGTACCGGGAAGGCCGGCGGCAACTATCGGGCCGGTACCTGGATCAGCCCAGCAGGCGAGACCCGCGCCCTGACGCCGGGTGAGTTGGAATTGACGCCCCTGGCCACGTCGACCGTGGCCGGCCGGGAGCTGCCTACCCGCTGGCGGCTACAGGTCCCGGACCAGGATCTCGATCTGGTGATCGAGGCGCCCCACGCCGATCGCTGGATGGCCACCACGGTAAGCTACTGGGAGGGCGAGGTGATCGCTCTCGATCGAGAAAGCGGTGAAACGCTCGGCGAGGGCTATCTCGAGATGACCGGCTACTGAGCCGATGACGACCGGGAGGACCGCCATGCCGCTGCTGGATGCCATCACCGCCTTCGTCCGTGTCGCCGAACTGGGCAGCTATACCCGGGCCGCGGAGGCCCTGGAGCTGTCGAGAACCCGGGTGTCGCGGCTGGTCATGCAGCTGGAGGCCCACCTCGAGGTACGCCTGATCCAGCGCACCACCCGGCGACTGCACCTGACCGAGGCGGGTGAGCGCTACCTGGCGCTGGCCCAGGGCATCCTGCAGGCCCTGGAGGACGCCGAGGCCGAGGTCGGCGCAGGCCGCGTCGAGGTGCGAGGCCGCCTGCGGCTCAACGGTCCGATGAGCTTCGGCACCCGCCACCTGGCGCCCCAGGTCGCCCGCTTCATGGTCGAGCACCCCGACCTGGACGTGCGCCTGGACCTCAACGACCGTCGCGTGGACCTGCTCGAGGAGGGCTATGACCTGGCGATCCGCATCGGTGCGCTGCCGGACTCGAGCCTGGTGGCCCGCCGGCTCACGCGCTGCCGGCTGCTGCTGTGCGCCTCGCCCGGCTACCTGGCCACCCACGGGGAGCCCGGGGACCTGGAGGCACTGGCCGAGCATCGCTGCCTGCGCTATCGCACCGGCGGTGGCACCGAGTGGCAGCTCGGGGGCCGGCGCCTGGCCGTGCAGGGGCCGCTGGACAGCAACAATGGCGATGTCCTGACCCTGGCCGCCGAGGCCGGGCTCGGCATCATCCACCAGCCGAGCTTCCTGGTCGCCGAGAGCATCCGCCGCGGGCGGCTGGTCCCCATCCTGGCCGATGAGCCGCCGGTGACGCTGGGGATCCATGGGGTGTTCCCGGCCCGCCGCCACCTGCCGGCCAAGATCGAGCGCTTCCTCGACTTCCTGGCCGAGGCCTGGGGAGACCCGCCGACCTGGGAGCGGGAGATGGAATTGTCGCCGTTTACGCAATAATGATTTTCATCTAGGCCAGATTATCTTCTGATGGGCCGCGAGTAGAGTGAGCAGCATCAACGCACACCAACCCCCCGACGGAGATTGCGACCATGACCACCCAGGCCCTTGCCACGAACCGCACCGAGTCCCTGCAGCCCCACGCCATCGCCCTGCTGCGCATTGCGCTCGGCGTCATGACCCTGGCCCACGGGCTGATGAAGGTCTTCCTCTTCACCGTGCCCGGCACCGTGGGCTACTTCGAGTCGCTGGGCCTGCCAGGCGTCCTCGCCTACCTGACCATCCTCGCCGAAGTGGGCGGCGGCATGGCGCTGATCCTCGGCCTCTTCACCCGCTGGGTGAGCCTGGCCCTGGTGCCGGTGCTGATCGGCGCCGCCTGGGTCCACCTCGGCAACGGCTGGGTCTTCTCCAACGAGGGCGGCGGCTGGGAGTTCCCGGTATTCTGGGCCATCGCCCTGCTGGTCCAGGCCGGCCTGGGCAGTGGCAGCCTGACCGTCAACCGCCGCCTCGCCTGACCCATCGACCTCGCCGGCCCCTCAGGGCCGGCGCCCGTCCACCGGAGGAGAACCGAGATGCTTCCCAGCCTGTTCATTTCCCATGGTTCGCCGATGCTGGCGCTGACCCCCGGGCCGGCCCACGACTTCCTGCGCCGGCTGGGCCGCGAGCTGACACCTACGGCCATCCTGGTGGTCTCGGCCCACTGGGCCAGCCGACAGCTGCGGATCAGCACCAGCGCGCGTCCCGAGACCATCCACGACTTCGGCGGCTTCCCCCAGGCACTCTTCGAGTGCCAGTACCCCGCCCCGGGTGAACCGGCGCTGGCGATGCGCCTGGCCCGCGAGCTCAACGCCGTGCCCACCGAGCGCGGCCTGGACCACGGCGCCTGGGTGCCGCTGTCGTTGATGTATCCCGACGCCGAAATCCCGGTGGTCTCGCTGTCGCTGCCGGTGGAGTGGTCGAACGCCGAGCTGGTGGCGCTGGGCGAGAAGCTGGCCGCGCTGCGCGAGGAGGGCATCCTGGTGATCGGCTCGGGCAGCCTGACCCACAACCTGGCGGAAATGCAGGCCCTGGAGGCGCCGATGCCGGACTGGGTCGGCGAGTTCGCCGACTGGGTCCATGCCCGGCTGGACGCCGATGACCGGGCCGCCCTGCTCGACTGGCAGCGCGCGCCACAGGCGCGGCGCAACCACCCCACCGCGGAGCACTTCCAGCCGCTGCTGGTGGCCATGGGGGCCGGCGGGCCGGGCAAGCGGCTGCACCACAGCGTGGAGCACGGCGTGCTGGCCATGGACCTCTATGCCTTCGCTTGAGGACAGCGGCGCCAGGTGAGTCGCCACGCCGCACATGAGCGAGGCCGCCCCGTGGGGCGGCCTCGTCGTGTCATGCATCGCGGCAGGATCAGGCGTCGGGGACCTCCAGCACCTGCTGCACGGCCGGCCAGCCCGGCTCGCCGTCGCGGGTGGTGACCCCCTCGAGGAAGGCCTGCACCTTGCCGGGGTTGGCACGGATCCAGTCCAGCGCCACCGCCTCGGGTTCGCGCTCCTCATAGCTGAAGCCGCGGATCATCGCGCTCTGGTCATCGGCCGTGAAGCTGAGCCGGTCGAGCAGCCGGGTGGCGTTGGGGCTGGCCTCGGCGAAGTCGCTGGTCACCAGGGTGCGTACGTCGCTGCGTCCGCCGTCCGGGCCCCACATGTCCTGGGTGTCGGTCAGGTACTCGACGTCGTACTCGATGTTCATCCAGTGGGGCGTCCAGCCGGCGAAGACGATCCACTCCTCGCGATTGATGGCCGCGTCCACGGCGCTGAGCATGCCCGGCGTGGAGGTCTCGGACAGGTCCCAGTCACCCATGCCATAGGTGTCATTCTCGACGGCCTCGTTGAGGGTGTCGCTCATGCCGGAGCCGACCTCGATGGAGTAGACGGTGCGCCCGAGCTTCTCGGCGATCTCCTCGTCGGCGAGGTCCTCGGCGGAGGTCACACCGGCGTCGTAGACATAGCTCGGCACCGCGAAGCCCAGTCGGGCGCCCTCGACGTTGTTACCGAGGTCGACGATGAGGCCCTTTTCCATGGTGGCGTCGAACATCGACTGCTGGGCGGGCAGCCAGGCGGCGAGGAAGGCATCCAGTTCGCGCTGGGTGAGGGCCTCGTAGGTGATGGTGGAGCCCAGTTCCTGCTGGCGGGTCTGGTAGCCCAGGGCATCCAGCAGTTGGGCGGCCAAGGCGGTCTTGACGGTCACGCCGGGCCAGGCGGGCACGGAGAAGCGCACCTGTTCGGGCTCCTCGGCCAGGGCAGCGGAGCTCCAGGCCAGCGGGGCGGCCAGCAGGGCACCGGCCAGAGCTAGGGTCACGGGACGATTCAGCGCTTTCATCGGGTCTCCTTGGCAGATCATGCCATGAACGAACGTGGCCGAGACCTTATCCGCCGGCGGCGTTTAAGGCAAAGACCGCCCCCGCCAGGAGCACGAAGAGAGGTCAGTCGCCCATCTGGCCGAGGCGGTCGGCCTGCACGACCTCGATCCAGTAGCCATCGGCGTCCTTGACGAACACCACGTCCTTCATCTTGCCCTGGTCACCGCGCTTGACGAAGGTCACGTCGTTGGCGTCGAACCAGGCCTGGGCGGCCTCGAGGTCCGGCACGCTGAAGCAGATATGGCCGAAGCCCTGGGGGTCGGCGTTGCCGTCATGGTAGGCGAAATCCCGCTGCGCCTCGGTGCCCCAGTTGTGGGTCAGTTCGAGCACGCCGCGCTGGCTGAAGGTCCAGACGGTGCGTTCCCCGCGCTCCTCCGGAACGCGCTCGCCGGCTTCCGGCCGCGCCAGGAAGTAGAGCGAGAACTGCATCTCCTCGAAGTCGAGCCGACGCAGTACCCGCATGCCGAAGACGCGGGTATAGAAGGCCAGGGCCCTCTCCGGGTCCTTGACCCGCAGCATGGTGTGGTTGAGGCGAAAGCCCTCGCTGTCGGCGGTGGGTGCCTGGACGCCGGGATGCTGTTCTCCCTGGAAGCTCATGGTGACTCCTTCTCACAGGGGTGGATGGTCAATGTGCCGTTGACGTGAGGGCGGCTGGCGCGCTTTTCCACCCCGCCGGACGGATCTCGCCTGGCAGCGCAGGCCGCCACTCCCTTTATAAGACATATACACATATTGCATTTACCGCCACGACGCCGGCAACCGTCATCATGAAACGTGCTTGATATGGGTGAAACGCCTTCTACACTAGTTGTACATCCATATCCCCCACGAGGCAGCCCCATGTCCATCCCGGCCTATCAATTGGGTGACCATGTCACCCTCAAGCAGATCGCCAATGCCGTCGCCCATGGCCTCACGCCGATCGTCGAGGTCGAGTCGATGGATGGCATCTATACGGTGCGTTTCCATCACGCCAATGACGTCTCGGAGCTGTCCGACAGCCAGGGGCATACCCGCACCTTCCTCGGCACCGGCGAGATCCGCGACCTGCTCGGCGGCATCGGCCTGACCCACGGGGTGCTGACCTGGGGCGACCAGTGCGGCGACGAGATGATCGGCGTGCCGGGCCATGCCCTCTCGCCGGACGAGATGCTCGCCAGCGGCACACGCATCGCCTTTCGCTGATGCGCCGCCGGGGGTAGGCTGACGGCATGACCGCCCGTGAGTGAGCCGAAGATGCCCGAGACACCCGCCCTGCCCCACCAGTCGCTCGGCCATGCCCTTCCGATGGCCGGCTCTCGCCTGCTGCTCATGATGCTGCTGGCCGCCCTGCTGGCCGGCTGCGCGGGCAGGGAACTCGCCACCCGCGACGCGCCCGGCGGTCTCTCCATCGACCGGGCGCTGATCCTCGCCGAGGCCAGGCGCGCCCTGGGCACCCCCTACCGCCTGGGCGGCACCACCGAGCGCGGCATGGACTGCTCGGGACTGGTGCAGCGGGCCTACTCCCGAGCCGGCATCCGCGTGCCCCGCACCTCCCGGGAGCAGTTCGAGGCCCTGCCGCGGGTCGACGAGGCGCGCCCCGGCGACCTGCTGTTCTTCGCCACTGCCGGGGGGCGCAAGCCAAGCCACGTGGGCATCTACCTGGGCGAGGGCGAGATGATCCATGCCCCGGGGCGGGGCCGCCGGGTCACCACCACCGCCCTGGCGCTGGACTACTGGCAGGAGCGCTTCCTGGGTGCCGCCGCGCCCGCGCCCTGACGCTCTGCCCTCGAGGGATGACCCGCCAGTCAGTCCCCCACCCATGACCATACTACCCGCCTCAGGCAGGCGATATGCCGGTCCTGCCGGCGCCCGGCGGTGCGAGATGACGGCCGAGGGCTGGGCCTATATCCGCGCCTGAATCGGCGGGACCGAGGTTTATCCCGTTCCCTTAAGCGGGCGTTAAGTTGCCGGGACCAGAGTATCGGGGAAACGTCATGGAGACGCCCCGATGCGACGCCCCGCCCCCCTGCCCTCCCCCGCGCCGTGCCGGCAGCCGCCGCTGGGCCTGTGCCCGCCACCGCTGGCCTGGCGCGAGGCCCACCACTGGCGCGAGCGACGCCGCCTGGAACAGCTCGTGCGCCGCCGCTTCGCCGCCGAGCACGGTGCCCACATCGGCCACTTCCTGCCGCGCCTCTTCGGGCTCTGGCAGGCCGACACCCCCGTGGCGGCGGTGGGCATGCGCGCCGCCGCCAGCGGGCCACTGTTCCAGGAGCACTACCTGGACGACAGCGCCGAGACCTTCCTATCCCGCCGCCTCGGCCGGGCGACGTCCCGCGACGAGATCGCCGAGATCGGCAACCTGGCGAGCCAGCGGCCGGGCCTGCAGCGTCCGCTCTACCTCCACCTGGTGGAGCAGCTGGCGGCGGAGGGCATCGCCTGGCTGCTGTTCACCGCCACGCCCGAGGTCCATAACGGCATCCGACGGCTGGGGCTCGAGCTCCACCCGCTGATGCCCGCCGACCCGGCCCGCCTGGGGGCCGGCCAGGCCGAGTGGGGGCGCTACTACGACCGCCACCCCTGGGTGATGGCCGGCGACCTGCGCCGGGCCCTTCGGGATCTCGTCGACCGCGGCCTGCTGCCGCTCGCAGACCCGGCGGAGGTGACCGATGCCCGGCTCGCCTGAGGCCCTCCTCGAGCGGCTGGCCCGCCACGCCACCGATGGCCCCGAGCGACCGGCCCTGGACGACGGCCACCGCCGGCTTGGCTACGGCGAGCTGGCCACCGCCCTGGAGGATCGCCGGCGACGCCTGGCCCGGAGCGGCGCCCGCCGGGTGGCGCTGGCGCTGGACAATGGCCTGGAGTGGGCCCTGTGGGACCTGGCCCTGCTGCGGGACGGACGGGTCGCGGTGCCGGTGCCCGCCTTCTTCAGCGACGCCCAGCGCCGTCACCTGGTGGCGAGCGCCGGCCTGGACGCCTGGATCGGCCCCGGTGCCGAGGCGCTCGGCTTCTCCGCCACGCCAGACCCGTCCATCGCCACCCGGCGGGTGGCCTCGCGTCCGGCCCTGCATGCCGGCACCACCCGCATCACCTTCACTTCCGGGACCAGCGGCACCCCCAAGGGCGTCTGCCTCGACGGCCTCGCCCCGCTGACGGTGGCCGAGAGCCTCGCCACGGTGGTCGAACCGCTCGGTATCGAACGTCACCTGGCGATGCTGCCGCTGGCGACCCTGCTCGAGAACATCGGCGGCCTCTACGTCCCGCTGTGGCTGGGCGCCACCGCCTGCCTGCCCGCGGTCGCCGAGCTGGGCTGGCAGGGGGCGAGCGGCTTCGACCCTCGCCGGGCCCTGGCGGCCCTCGAGGCCTTCCGCCCGCACAGCCTGATCCTGGTGCCCCAGCTGCTCCAGGCCCTGGTGGCGGCGAGCCCCGAGGCCCCGGAGAGCCTGCGCTTCGTCGCCGTGGGCGGCGCCCGGGTGGCGGCCACCCTGCTCGAGAGTGCACGGGACGTCGGCTGGCCGGTCTTCGAGGGCTACGGGCTCTCGGAGTGCGCCTCGGTGGTGTGCCTCAACCGGCCCGGCGAGGCGGCCCGTGGCGTGGGCCGACCGCTGCCCCATGCCCGGGTCCGCCTGGCCGCCGACGGCGAGGTGCAGGTCCGGGGGGCCACCATGCTCGGCTACTTGGGCGAACCGGCCGCCGGCGACTGGCAACCCAGCGGCGACCTGGGCCACTGGGCCGGCGAGGCCCTGGCGCTCGACGGCCGCCGCCGGGAGGTCTTCATCACCGCCTATGGCCGCAACGTCGACCCCCAGTGGGTGGAGGGCGAGCTCTGCGCCCGGCCGGCCATCGCCCAGGCACTGGTCTTCGGCGAGGCCCTGGCCTGGAACCGGGCGCTGATCGTGCCCGCCGCGCCCGACCTCGATGACGCCCGACTGGCGGCGGCGGTCGCCGCCGCCAATGCCGGCCTTCCCGACTATGCCCGCGTGCAGGAGTGGCGACGCTGCACGCCCTTCACGCCGGAGAGCCATCAGCTGACGGCCAACGGCCGCCTGCGACGCGACGCCATCCATGACCGCTACCGCGACTGGCTCCTCGCCAGCCGGCCCCACCCCGAGCAAGGAGTGACCCCATGACCCCTTACCAGCATCTCCAGGCCGCCACTCGCGCCGAGCGCGACTGGCTGCTTTCCACGCCGCTGCTGACCCGCGCCCTGGCCGGCGAGGTGAACCGCAGCGAGTACCTGGCCTTCCTCGGCCAGGCTTATCACCATGTGCGCTTCACGGTGCCGCTGATGATGGCCTGCGGCGCCCGCCTGCCGGACCGGCTGGGATGGCTGCGAGACGCCCTGGTGGAGTACATCGAGGAGGAGCATGGCCACGAGCAGTGGATCCTCGATGACATCCGCGCCGCCGGCGGCGACTCCGAGGCGGCTGCCGCACGGCCAGCGGACCCCGCTACCCGGCTGATGGTCGCCGCCGTGCGCGACGAGATCACCCACGGCAACCCGGTGGCCTTCTTCGGCATGGTCCAGGTGCTCGAGGGCACCAGCACGGCACTGGCCACCCAGGCCGCCGAGCGGCTGCAGGCGAGCCTCGGCCTGCCCGACGACGCGGTGCGCTACCTGACCTCCCACGGCAGCCTGGACATCGGCCACCTGGCCTTCTTCGAGGGGCTGGTGAACCGTCTCGAGGCCGACGACCTGGCGGCGGTGATCGACACCGCGAAGACGGTCTATCGCCTCTACGGCGCCATGTTCCGCGGCGTCGAGGCCCGCTGTGCCGATGGCAGCGCCACCCGGGAGCTCTCCGATGCGCTGGCCTGACGGGTGGTCTCGCGGCCCTGCCCTGCCGGAGGGAGGCTGGCCCGCCCAGCGGATCCTGATCACCGGCGCCAGCGGCGGCATCGGCCAGGCCCTGGTGGACGAGTTCGCCGCCGCTGGCGCGACGCTGCTGGTCACGGGGCGCCGAGGCGAGGCCCTCGAGGCTCTCGTCGCCCGCCACCCGGGCCAGGTGACGGCCCTGGCCGCCGACCTGACCCGCCCCGGGGACCGGGCCGCGCTGGCCGAGACCGCCGCCGCGGCAGGCTGCAACATGCTGGTCAATGCCGCCGGGGTGAACCGTGTGGGGCTGTTCGAGTCCTGCAGCGACGAGGATCTCGAGCGCCTGGTCACCCTCAACCTCACCGCCACCCTGCAGCTGACCCGGGCGCTGATGCCCATGCTGCTCGCGGCGCGGCATGGCTGGGTGATCAACCTGGGCTCGACCTTCGGCACCATCGGCTACCCCGGCCAGGTCGGCTACTGCGCCACCAAGTTCGCCCTGCGCGGCTTCAGCCAGGCCCTGCGCCGGGAGCTCGCCGATACTCGCGTGCGGGTGCTGCACGTCGCCCCACGGGCCACCCGCACCGCCATGAATGCCCCCGAGGTGGAGGCGATGAACCAGGCGCTCGGCAACACCATGGACACCCCCGCCCGGGTCGCCTCGGCGGTGCGCCGCGCCATCGAGCGTGGCCGCGAGGAGACCCAGCTGGGCCGGCCCGAGCGGCTCTTCACCCGGCTCAACAACCTGCTGCCCAGGCTGGTCGACCGGGCCCTGGCCCGCCAGCTGCCGGTCATCCGCCGCTTCGTCGCCACGCCCGGCGACGCCGCCCCCCACGACACGCCCTGACGCGTCCCGAGAGGAGGAATCCCGCCATGACACGACACCACAGCAAGACACCGGCCAGTCGAGGTCGCCTGGCCGCGGCCCTGCTGGCCACCGCCCTGGCCTGCCTGCCGGCAACCGGGCTGCTGGCCATGGGAGCCGAGATCGCTGAGCCGCTCGCCCGGCTGCAGCAGCGCTGGGCCGAGATCCGCTACGAACTGCCCGAGAAACAGCAGGCGGACGCCTATGCCGCCCTGGCCGCCGAGGCCGACCGGCTGGTCGAGGCCCACCCCGACGCCGCCGAGCTTCACCTCTGGGCCGGCATCGTGCGCTCCACCCAGGCAGGCGCCAGCGGGGGCCTGGGTGCCCTGAAGCTGGTCAAGCAGGCCCGCGCCGAGCTGGAGACCGCCCTGGCGCTCGATCCCCTGGCCCTGGACGGCTCGGCCTACACCAGCCTCGGCGCCCTCTACTACCAGGTTCCCGGCTGGCCGGTGGCCTTCGGCGACGACGACAAGGCGGAGTGGCACCTCAAGCGGGCCCTCTCGATCAACCCCGACGGGCTCGACAGCCTCTACTTCTGGGGCGACTATCTGCACGAGCAGGGCCGCGACGCCGAGGCGCGCCTGGCCCTGGAGAAGGCGCTGCAGGCACCGCCCCGCCCCGGCCGCGAGCTCGCCGATGCCGGGCGCCGCGAGGAGGTGCGCCGCCTGCTGGCCCAACTTAAGGAGTGACCCGCCCCCCATGCGCATCCTGCTGGTAGAGGACGACCCCAGCCTGGCGGCGGGCATCCGCCTGGCCCTCAAGCCCGAGCACTACACCGTGGACCTGCTGGCCGATGGCCGGCAGGCCCTGGCCGCCCTCAAGGGCAACGAGCCCTTCGATGCGGTGATCCTCGACCTCGGCCTCCCCGGGCTCGACGGCATGCGGGTGCTGGAGGCGACGCGTCGCCGCGGCAACCGCGTGCCGGTACTGGTGCTGACCGCCCGGGACGGCATCGACGACCGCATCGCCGGCCTGGATGCCGGCGCCGACGACTACCTGATCAAGCCCTTCCAGGTCGCGGAGCTCAAGGCCCGGCTGCGGGCCCTGCTGCGACGCAGCCAGGGGCAGGCCAGCAGCGTGCTGGAGGCCCGCGGTAT
Organism: Halomonas rhizosphaerae; assembly: GCF_030012485.1. Taxonomy (NCBI): domain Bacteria; kingdom Pseudomonadati; phylum Pseudomonadota; class Gammaproteobacteria; order Oceanospirillales; family Halomonadaceae; genus Halomonas; species Halomonas rhizosphaerae. Next base: position 15,106 of record NZ_JASCQQ010000005.1, on the reverse strand, counting down.
CCGCCTCGATCCCGCCACCCATAGCGTCAGCTACCGTGGCGAGCCGGTGTCGCTCTCGCGACGCGAGTTCACCCTGCTCCAGGAGTTCCTCGCCCATCCGGGCCGGGTGTTCACCCGCGACACCCTGACCCGGCTGGTCTACGGCTGGGACGAGGAGGTGGAGAGCAATGCCATCGAGGTGCACGTGCACCACCTGCGCCGCAAGTTCTTCCCCGAGCTGATCCGCACCCTGCGCGGCATCGGCTATGTGCTGGACAGCCCCGTGCCGGACGGAAGGGGCTGATGTCGATCCGTCGACGCACCCTGGGCGTGGTATTGCTGATCTTCGGCCTGAGCATGCTGGTGATCGGCCTGACCAGCTACCGCGACGCCACCCACGAGGTGGAGGAGCTCTTCGATGCCAACCTGGCCCAGAACGCCCGGCTGCTGGAGGGGCTGATGCGCGCCCCGCTGGCCGCCGAGCAGCGCGAGGCGCTGCTGGCCAGCCTGGAGGCCTCCCTGCTGCGTGCCGAGCAGGCCGACCAGCGCATCGCCGGCCACCGCTACGAGAGCAAGCTCGCCTTCCAGCTGTGGGAGGGCGACCGGCTGCTGCTGCGCTCGGCCAGCGCGCCGCAGCAGCCGCTGACCGAGCTCAGGGAGGGCTACCAGGACACCCGCCTGGACGGCCATGGCTGGCGGGTCTATGCGCTGAGCACACCCGAGGAAGAGCGGCGCGTGATGGTGGGCGAGCGCGATGACGTGCGCGGCGAGCTGGTGACCCTGATCGCCCTGCGCACCCTGATGCCGGACCTGCTGGGACTCCCCGTGCTGGCCCTGCTGCTATGGTGGGCGATCGGCTGGGGGCTGCGGCCGCTATCGCGGATGGCCGAGCAGATCCGCCGACGCGACCCCCACACCCTGCAGCCCTTGATCCTCCACCCGCTGCCGCGGGAGCTGGAAACCATCGCCGGCGCCCTGAACCGCCTGCTCGAGCGCATCCGCGCGCTGCGGGTGCGCGAGAAGCGCTTCATCGCCGACGCCGCCCACGAGCTGCGCACGCCGCTGGCGGTGCTCGACCTGCATGCCCAGAACGCGCTGGCCGCCGAGGACCCGGCGGACCGCCGCGAGGCGCTGGACAAGCTGCGTGATGGCGTGGCCCGGAGCACTCGCCTGGTCACCCAGCTGCTCGCCCTGGCCCGCCTGGACCCGGAGGAGGAGTCGCCGCTGGCCGGCAAGCCTGCCGACCTGCTGGCCGAGGTGCGAGAGGCGCTGGCAAAGCTCTCGCCGCTGGCCGCCGAACGCGGCATCGAGCTGCAGCTGGAGGCCGACGAGGCCGCCGACTGGGCGCTCATGGTCGAGCCCGGGACCCTCGACACCCTGATCCAGAATCTGGCCGGCAATGCCCTGCAGCACTCCCCCGAGGGCGGCACCGTCACCGTCGGGCTGGCCGCCGGCGCCGACGCCCTGACCCTGGTGATCGACGACCAGGGCCCCGGCATCCCGGCAGAGCAACGCCCACAGGTCATCGAGCGCTTCCATCGTGCCGGCCCGGGCGCCGGCGCCGGCCTGGGGCTCTCCATCGTCGACCGGCTGCTGCAGCGCCACGGCGGCCACCTGCGGCTCGACGACGCCCCGGGCGGCGGGCTCAGGGTGTCCGTCCTGCTGCCGCGCACGCAGCAGGTGGCCTGACCGCCTCCCCGCCAGCCGGCGTCGGGCCTGCCGGACAAGCAGGACCGGGGCCCCGCAGCCGCTGCCACCCACCCGGCCGGGATGGGGCCCCACTCACTCCCGTCCCGTCGCGTCCCTGCCGGCCAGGTCGGGGCGCGTCTCGTACTCCACGCCATGGTCGCGCAGGTAGTCGCGGATCAGCTGTCGCACCACCTGGGAAGGGGTCAGGTCCTGGGCCGCACACAGCTGCTCGAAGGCCCGCTTCTTGTGCGGGTCGATCAGCAGGGTCAGGCGTGCCGTCTTCTTTTCCATCGCGATTCTCCGGAAGCATTATCATCAAATGTTAATGCGCGCTGCCGGGCGGGGCAATGCCGGGAACATGTTTGTCGATAATACTAACGACATGTTAATGTAATTCACATAAGCAACCGGATCACCGCCCAGGGTGGATGCGGCCACCGGCCCATCCAGGGAGGCGGGTGACCCCGTAACAAGGAGACCCCGCGCATGGCACGCCACCGACCGTCCCCGCGACTTCCCGGCATCGCCACCGGCCTGCGCGCGGCCTGGCGAGACGGCTACGGGCTGGACGACCTGCGCCGCGACGTCCTGGCCGGGCTGACCATCGGCACCGTGGCCGTGCCGCTCTCCATGGCCCTGGCGATCGCCACCGGCGTGCCTCCCCAGCACGGGCTATACACGGCGATCGTCGCCGGCGCCATCATCGCGCTGACCGGCGGTTCACGCTTCAATGTCTCGGGCCCCACGGCAGCCTTCGTCGTCATCCTCTTCCCGATCGTCCAGCAGTACGGCCTGGGCGGCCTGCTGATCGCCTCGATGATGGCCGGCCTGATCCTGGTGGCGCTGGGCCTCACCGGCATGGGACGCCTCATCCAGTACGTGCCCTATCCGGTGGTGCTGGGCTTCACGGCGGGGATCGCGGTGGTGATCGCGGTCCTCCAGGTGCCTGACTTCCTGGGCCTTCAGGTCGGCCAGCTGGGCGAGCACTTCGTCGAGAACCTGGGACGGATCGCCGCCTCGCTGCCCGGCCTGGAGCCACTGGAGCTGGGGATCGGGGCCTTCACCCTGGGGGTCATGCTGCTCTGGCCGCGCCTGCATCTGCCGATTCCGGCGCCCCTGGTCGGGCTGGTGGTCGGCGCGGTGGCGGCCTATGCGGTCAACCACGGGATCGGCGACCCGAGCACGGGCAACCTGGTGGAGACCATCGCCTCGCGCTTCACCTGGGAGGCTCAGGGCGAGAGGGGCAGCGGGATTCCCCCGATCGCGCCGAGTCTCGTGGCCCCCTGGCGACTGCCCGGCGCGGACGGCGAACCCCTGGCACTGGACTTCGAACTGATTCGCGCCCTGCTGGGTCCGGCCTTCGCCATCGCCATGCTGGGGGCGATCGAGTCGCTGCTCTGCGCGGTGGTGTCCGACGGGCTGACCCGGACCCGGCATGACCCCAACGCCGAGCTGATCGGCCAGGGGCTTGGCAATATCGTCGCGCCGCTGTTCGGCGGCATCACCGCCACGGCTGCCATCGCCCGTACCGCCACCAACATCCGCAGCGGTGCCCGTTCGCCGATCGCGGCGGTGGTGCACTCGCTGGTGGTGCTGCTGGCGGTAGTCGCGCTGGCCGGCCTGCTGGGGCTGGTGCCGATGGCCGCGCTGGCGGCGCTGCTGTTCATCGTCGCCTGGAACATGGGCGAGGCCCGCCACTTCCTGCACACCCTGCGCTCTGCCCCACCGGGGGACGTGGCCATCCTGTTGACCTGTTTTACCCTGACCGTGCTCTTCGACATGGTGCTGGCGGTGGCCGTGGGCATCGGGCTGGCAGCTGCCCTCTTCATCCGGCGCATGTCGCTGCTGACCCAGACCCAGCGGGTCGACAACGGGTCGCATGCCAGCATCGACGAGCTGCCCGCCGAGATCGCCCTCTACGACATCGATGGCCCGCTGTTCTTCGGCGCCGCCGAGAAGGCGCTCACCTCGCTGCACCTGGTGGACCCGAAGGTGCGGGTCGTCATCCTCGACATGCATGACGTGCCGAGCATGGATGGCACCGCCATCGTGGCCCTCCAGGCCCTGGTCGACGAGATGCATCGCCAGGGGGTCGCGCTGGTGCTGGTCGGCCTGCCGGCGCGCATCCTCGTCAAGCTGCGCCGTGCGGGCATCCGCCGCACGGCCGGCCAGCTGACGTGGTGCCGGGAACTGGCCCACGCCCGGAAGGTAGCCCTGCGCTGGCTCGCCCGTACTGCCTGAAGATCCACGATGCCACTGACACGCAACGGCCATCGCGCCTTAAGCGGACCTTAAGACGGCTCCTCTAGCGTCTGGTGAACGGGGAACAGGTCCCCGTCCATCGAACCACGAGGAGGCGACACCATGGGGACTGTCACGCGTGATACCCCCGCAGCGGAACACCTGGCGAGCGCTCGTCGAGCCGGCCTGCTGGTGGTGGCCGGCTGGCTGCTGCTGGCTACGGGCGTGCTGCTCGCCGACTGGGCAGCGGTGGAGCTGCCGCTGGGACTGATCGGCCTGGGTGCCGCGGCCCTGGCCCGGCTGTGGCCGAGCCCGGCCCTACAGTCGGACACCCTCGACGCCCTGTACAGCCTGACCCTGGCCAGCCTGATCACCCTCTCCGGCTTCCACCTGCTGGCCTGAACCCGGCCTTTACAGCCAGGGAGCGGGCAGGGATAGTGGAGCCTGACGACAGGGGCGCCGTGGCGACATCGCCACGGCTGAGACGCACCCTCGGAACCTGACCCGGATAATGCCGGCGGAGGGAGTCGTGTGGCCCCGGCCCTGCGCCGAGCCGCACCTCCCGCGCCGGGGAGGCCCCATGCTTGCCATCGATCCCGCCGCGCACCTGGCCCGGGTGCGCGAGACCAGCCCGCTGGTCCACAACATCACCAACCATGTGGCCATGAACAGCATGGCCAACGTGCTGCTGGCCATCGGCGCCTCGCCGGCCATGGTCCATGCCCGCGAGGAGGCCGCCGAGTTCACCGCGCTGGCCGGCGCCCTGACGATCAATATCGGCACCCTCTCGCCCCACTGGGTCGATGCCATGGAGGCCTCCGCCCTGGCCGCCGGGGAGACGGGGCGTCCCTGGGTGCTGGACCCGGTGGCGGTGGGCGCCACGCGCTATCGCCGCGAGACCGGGGCGCGACTGCTGGCGCTGTCGCCGGACGTGATCCGGGGGAATGCCTCGGAGATCATCGCCCTGGCGGGGCAGGCCGGCGGCGGGCGCGGCGTGGACAGCACCGACCCTGCCGAGGCGGCCCTCGACGCCGCCCGCCGGCTGGCCCGCCAGACGGATGGCGTGGTCGCGGTGACCGGCGAGGTGGACCTGGTCACCGATGGCCGACGGGTCGCCCGACTCAGGGGCGGCCACCCGCTGATGCCCAGGGTCACCACCCTGGGCTGCGCGCTGACGGGGGTGGTGGCGGCCTTCCTGGCCGGCGCCGATGACCCCTTCGAGGCGACGGTGGCGGCGCTTGCCTGCTACGCCGTGGCCGGCGAACTGGCCGGCGAACTTGCAAATGGCCCGGGCAGCTTCGCGGTGGCCTTCCTCGACGCCCTCTTTCACCTGGAGGGCGAGGCCCTGACCGAACGGGCCCGACTGGAGGTGGACGATGCGCCTTGATCTCTCGCTGTATCTCGTCACCGACCGCGGGCTCTGCGCGGGCCCTGGGCTGGTGGAGACCGTGATGGCGGCGGTGCGCGGCGGCGTGACGGTGGTACAGCTGCGCGACAAGCACGCCAGCGACGTCGAACTGATCGACCAGGCGCGTCGCCTGAAGGCCGCACTTTACGGCAGCGGTGTGCCGCTGATCATCAATGACCGGCTGGAGGTGGCCCTGGCCGCCGGCGCCGACGGCCTGCACATCGGGCAGGACGACTGCGACGTGGCCAGAGCCCGCGCGGCGCTGGGTCCGGAGGCGATCCTCGGGCTCTCGGTCCAGACCCATGACCAGCTCGCCCGCCTCGACCCGGCGCCGCTGGACTACCTGGGGCTGGGCCCGGTCTTCGCCACCCCCAGCAAGCACGACCACGCCGCGCCGCTGGGCTTCGAGGGCCTGGCTGCCCTGGTGGCCGCCAGCCCCCTGCCGAGCGTGGCCATCGGCGGCCTCAAGGCCGAGCACGTGGCCGCGACGCGGGACGCCGGTGCCCGCGGCCTGGCGGTGATCTCGGCGATCTGCGGCACCCCCGACCCCGAGGCCGCCGCGCGGGCCTTCCGTTCCCCGCGCTGAGGCGTCAGGAGGTCGGACGACGCTTCAGGGTGGTGCGTCGCTCGTGGTAGGCGATCGCCAGGCCACTGCCGATGATCAGGATGCTGCCGACGAACACCCAGAAATCCGGCATCTCGCCCCAGAACCACCAGCCCAGCAGCACCGCCCAGAGCATGGCGGTGTAGTCGAAGGGCGCGGCGATGGCCGCCGGGGCATGGCGGAAGGCCATGGTGATGAAGGCCGTGGCGCCCACCCCGAAGAGGCCCGATCCCGCGAAGGCCAGCCAGTGCCAGGGGTGGGGCGTCTGCCACACCCAGGGCAACGCCATGGCGGTCACCACGAAAGGCACCAGAGTCATGTAGAAGACCATCGCCCAGAGGTGCTCGGTGCCGCCCCAGCGCCGCGCGGTGATCATCATCAGCGCATAGAAGGCCGCCGCCCCGATCAGCGCCAGAGCGCCGGGGTCGAAGGCCTCGCCGCCGGGACGCACCACGATCAGCACCCCGACGAAGCCCACCAGCGAGGCCGCCAGCACCGGCCTCTCGATGCGCTCGCCCAGCAGCGGCACCGAGAGCAGGGTGACGAACAGCGGTGCCACGAAGGCGATGGCGGTGGCCTCGGCCAGCGGCAGCAGGGTCAGGCCCAGAACGAAGCAGAACATGGTGCCGGTGTAGATCAGCCCGCGCAGCAGGTGGATCCCAGGGCGTCGGGTACGCAGCTTGCGCAGGCCGCCGCCGAACCGGGCCAGCACCGCGATCAGCGGCAGCGAGACCAGGGTACGGAAGAAGATGATCTGCAGCGGCGAGTGCACCTCGCCCAGCCACTTGGCGATGGCGTCACCGATGGCCAAGCAGAGCACGCCCAGGCACATGAAGCCGATGCCCTTGAATGACGGTGACATGCCGAATGCCCTCCCCTGGCGGAACCCCAAAAAGCCACCCCGCCGGCCTGGGGCCGGCGGGGTGAGTGGAGATCACTACGCTAGTCGGTGACGTGCCGGAGGGCAAGCCTTCAGAGGCTGGCCTGGACCACCATGCACTCCATGCCCTGGGCCACCAGGCGACGGCAGGCGGTGTGGGCCTGGCCCTCGTTCATGTCCACCAGGCGGGCGCGAAAGACGCCGGCATCCTTGGCATCGGCTACGGCGATCCGGGCATCGGCCAGCTCACTGGCCAACTGGTCGGCGGCACGGGACGCCAGGTTGCGGGCATGGACCGCATCGCTGAAGGCGCCGACCTGTACGCCCCAGCCCCCGCGCTGGACGGCGCTTCCCGGGACGGGATCCGACGACGCACGGGTGCTGGCCATAAGCTCGCGGATCGGGTCGTCGGCCGAGCCCTGCTCCAGGCGCGCCGTCGTGGTGGCGGCCGGCGTCTCGACGGTGGCGACCCGCGATGCCACGGCCGGCCTCGGGGCATCCACTGCCGCCACCGGCTCCTCCGCCGGGGCCGGCGGGAAGGCCGACGCCACGGGGGGCGACGCGGCGCCCGAGGATGGCGTGCCGAGACTGGCCAGGCGGACCCGGTCGCCGGCCGGCTGGCCCGGGGCCTGGGGCTCGCCCGGCATCAGCCGGCCACCGGAGATGTCGGCACTGGCCAGCCAGCCGCGACCATCGGCCAGCGAGGCCCGCACGAAGCCGCGATCCAGCAGCTCGGCGGTGTGCAGGTCCCGCGAGGCGGCGGAGAAGCCGCCCATCACCACGGTGAGCAGGCGACGGCCGTCACGCACCGCCGAGGTGGCCACGTTGAAGCCGGAGGCGCGGATAAAACCGGTCTTGAGGCCGTCGGCACCGGGATAGTTCTTGAGCAGGCGGTTGTGGCCCGTGATGGTCTTGCCCCGCCAGGGAAAGCTCGTCCGCGAGAAATAGGGGTAGTACTGGGGGAAGTCACGCATTAGGTGCCGGGAGAGCACCACCATGTCACGTGCGGTGGTGACCTGACCGGCATCGGGCAGGCCGTTGGGATTACGGAAGACGGTGTCCTGCATGCCCAGGTCGCGAGCCTTGTCGGTCATCATGCGGGCAAAGTGCGTCTCGCTGCCGCCCAGGGCCTCGGCCACCACCACGGCCACATCGTTGGCCGACTTGATCACCAGCGCCTGGATGGCGGTCTCCACGGGAATCGTCGAGCCGGCCTTCACATAGAGCTTGGAGGCCGGCTTGGAGGCGGCATAGGAAGAGACCGGCAGCGGCTGGCCCAGGCTCAGCCTGCCCTCCTCCAGGGCCTCGAACACCAGGTAGAGCGTCATCATCTTGGTCAACGAGGCCGGATAGCGCAGCTTGTCGGCATTCTCGGCGTAGAGGATCTCCTGGCTGTCGGCATCGATGACGATACCCGCATAGCGAGGATTGGCCTGGACGGCCGAGGTAGCCAGCAGCAGGCAGGCCAGCAGCACAAAGATGCCCCCTCTCCGGCGCCGGTTGTTTGTTGTGATAGGCACCATGTCGCGTTCCCTCGAGGTTTGTTACCGTTGCATCTAGCCATTATGGCCGTCTGTGACGCGCTGTACAGGGCGGAGGGCGGACTTTCTGCCGATTTTTCGCCGCATTATCTCGTCCTTCACCCTGTCCACCGGCGTCGACCACCCCTTTCGATTGCGTCCAACTATCGTAACCATATGGTAAATCAGGTTACGCGATGGGCAAGGCTCCCCTAGTCTGGCAGGCAAGTACCGCTCACGGCATGGAGCCTCGCCATGAAGAAGACCGCCACCTTCGCCATCGTGCACTTCTGCGTGGCCTTCGGCGTGACCTGGATAGTCACCGGCAGCTGGGTGCTCGGCGGCATGATCGCGCTGCTCGAACCCGCCGCCAACACCGTCGCCTACTTCTTCCACGAGAAGGCCTGGGAGGCCGTTCAGCGGCGACGAGCTCGCCTGGCCGCCTGATCCACGCCCCTGCACCCGATCACCCCCCCGCCAGTAGCCGCTGCCCGCCGAGCCACACCAGGCGTAGCGCCAGCAGCGTCAATGCCCACTTGAAGAGGGTGTCGAAGCGGTGCTCCGAGAGGCGATGCAGCAGGCGCAGCCCGAGCCAGGTGCCGAGGAAGCCCGCCGCCACCATCACCAGCATGAGTGGCAACCAGTCCCGGAAGACGAAGCCGGCCACGCCGAACACGAAGGCCTTGGTCAGGTGCTGCAACAGCATGCAGGCGGAGAAGGTGGCCACCTTTACTAGGTGCTCGACACCACCCGCCTGAGCAGCAAAGGCAGCAGCAACACGAGCAGAGTGATGCGCAGCAGGTGGTGGGTGGTGACAAAGGCAGGATCGATACCCAGGCTGAGTGCTACCAGGCTAAGTTCTGGTGCACCACCCGGCATGTACGCGAGAAGCGCTGCCGCAGCGGAGTATCCGGTCAGTAAATGCCCCACCCAGGCAGCAGCTATGGCGAGTAGCAGCAACACCAGAGCCTGCACAATGGCCATCAGCAACGCATGTCCCACCTCTGCCAGCCGGGTACCGGCAAAGCGGCCGCCTACGGAGATTCCGATAACCACCTGCGCGAGGGCGATTATTAGAGGAGGCACCGCCGCATGCGTAAGGCCAGTGAGGTGTAGTGCCGCCGAGGCGAGTGCCGGGCCGAACAGCAACGGGCTGGGCAGGTGTAGGCGTTTACCCAACCACAAGCCTCCTAGCCCCGCCAGCACCAGCCACGCGATGTCGGCGGGTGCCGGCATCCACAGCCATTGCGACAAGGTCGGTCTGGCTCCGCCAATATCGATATGCCCGATGAACTGCACCACGGGTGGAATGGCTATCAGAAGGACCAGGATGCGAACAGCATGAGTGATGCCGATGATTCGAAGATCAGCACCGGAAGAGAGCGCCATCACCGTTACCGTGGAAACCCCACCTGGCACACCCGAGTAAAGCGCGGTCTCCCAAGAATGCCCCGCCACACGGCAGGAGAACCATACCGAGAAAGCCATCATCACTGCCGTGGCGATCAGCATTATGGCAAGGCTGGTACCCCACAGCACCGCCTCACCGGTCATATCCGGTGTAAATGCTGAACCCAGCATGACGCCGATGACGACCAGCACCCCCTTGCGCCCTGTGCGGGGTGATTTCAGCGGAACGCCCGCCAGGGACGCGGCCGTCGTGGTGATCATGGCACCAAGCAACCATGGGAGCGGCAGCTGAGCCCAGTAAGCCACTCCACCCCCGAAAAGCCCAAGGATTAGGGTGGGCAGGAATCGGCCTCGTGCCCCCAACCATGCCGTCAACAGCGCCTTCACTCTCACATCGCTCCATAGCAAGGCCGACATCAGCGCTTAAATTTGCCCTGCTGCTCATAATACAGCACTTCTCGCTCAGCCAGAGGTCACCTTGGACGAGGGCACACTCGATCGGGTTGGACTTCTCGAGCCAAGTGTTCGTAGTCGTCAACTGGGCGATCGGCAGGATGCGGCAGATCGGCTCGACTCGGTACGACTCGGTACGACTCCCGGTGATTGTCGATGAAGTCAAGCATCACTTGCCACGCAGATCGAGCTCTGCCTGAGCAAAATATGCGGAAGCCTTGCGCAGGATCTCATTGGTCTGCATCAGCTCGCGGTTCTCACTTTCCAGAGCCTTGATCCGTTCGCGCTCGGTGGTGTCCGTGCCTTCCAGGTGATCCGCGTCGCACTCAGCCTGCCGGGCCCAGCTCCGAGAGGTTTCCGGTGTGCAGCCGATCTTGCGGGCAATGGCACCAATGGGAAGGGTAATCTGCTTCGTAGTCGAAGACCATCCGCTGACGGACCTCAGGCGCATATATTTTGGAAGAGCTCATAACTACATTCTCTCAAGGTTTTGAGCTTCCAATAATTCTGGTACGGCTCAGCCTATATACCCCATAAATAACTGGCTAAAGGCATATACGAAAGGATCCCGAATTAATAGCCAGCGCTTTCCTCGGGCTTCCATCAGGCTCGCCTTGTTGGAGACATCCTTGCCATCGATTAACACGCTCCATTGCCTAGTGCTCAGTGACTTCCACCTCGGGGGTACTGCTCTCGACAGCAGCACCTGCCAAGAACTTCACGCCAAGCGCGGCGCACAAAAAAGCGGCCTATATAAGGCCGCAACAAACGATCAAAACAGACACCAAGCCTCTAGAACTTTATGCGTGACCCCAACATAGCAACATTAACATTGCTATATTCGGCACCAACGCCAGATAAAGAATGACGCCTATAACCCGCATAAATATCAAGCCATTGAGCTGGTTCATAAACATACCCAACACCGACAGTCTCGGCCTGATCCCCTTTTAGCCTTAGATCTTTTGTTTCCGCATAGTGGGCATCAACTGCATGCTCTTCATTAAACCTATAGCCCACTTTCGCCCAATAAAACTCTGAGTCTGGTGACACGACGTTGTCATCAGTCCGATTTGAATAAGCCCCCGTCAGATTGAAACCGCTCGTGTGCAGCCACGAGATTGACCCGCCAATAGTTTCCACATCTCCAGATGCTTCACCCACATCCTTGGTTGAAAAGCCTAACCTGGCAACAACCCGCCCCGCCAAAGGTAACGAGACACGCCCACCAAGCTCAGTGACATCAGAATTACTCTTAACACCCTGGCTAACAGAAAAGTCAACGGGGCCTAATGAAGGAGCATCATATCTCAACCTAGAGTACCTACTCTCAAAGTCTTGATCACTGACAGAACTTCTAAGAGCAATCTCTTCCGTAGTTTCTTTATTAACAAATGGCAATCCCCCACCAACCAGAGGAAGATTGGCAAAAGAAACAACGTTAGTCCCGGACAAATCTGCTTCAATATTCCCATTTGCCGCGCCATCACCCTGACCAAGTGAGAAACGGCCTGCCGCCCCTTCCAAAAACACATTGAGGTGACGATCCTTAAACTCTCCACTAATACTTTTATTCTCAGGACTCACTGCACTTGAGGGATTTTGCACATAGCCAAGTTCAACATGCGCACCAACCACAATATCCTGACTATCTAAATCACCCCTCAACCTAGCACCCACCCTACTTGCACTATTAGCATTATCTACAATGTAGCCTTCTGAGCCGAGCCCAGTATCACCATGCATATACCCTAAGTTAATTTGCCCATAAGGACTAACCTCAAAATTTTTAATGGGATCTGCATTAACCACACCTATCCCTGCAACACTTGCACCAACAATGGCAACTGCTTTTTTAAAATCTTCAGTCATACCTAGCCCCTCAATTCTTATATGATTCACAAAGTTCGCAGCCACTTCTATTAATCTACAAAAACACCTTCTTCCTCAAGCACCTCCAAAATACTAATAGTTAGAATTTAAGCACGCCCGTCCCTCCCAAGGGCGCCGCCTCAGGGTCCTTGGTCCCTTAGATTCTTGAAAAAATCTAACTCAGCACACCATCACTACTTATTAAAATCTAGAAGCCATATGGATATAAAATAAACATCACTCCTGGCTTACAATAAACTGAAACTTCCCTAAGCTTCACATTGGTATCGTGGAGCGCCCCCTATTAAACAACTCCGATCATCTTGCGCAGCACGTAGTGGAGGATGCCGCCGTGGCGGTAGTACTCCAGCTCGTTGGCGGTATCGATGCGGCACAGCGCCTCGAGCGTCTTCTCGCCCTTGTCGGAGGCGATGGTCACCTTGACCTTGCCGCCCGGGGTGAGCTCACCGAGCCCCTCGATGGAGACCGTCTCGTCGCCGGTCAGGCACAGCGTCTTGCGGCTCTCGCCTTCCGGGAACTGCAGCGGGACCACGCCCATGCCGATCAGGTTGGAGCGGTGGATGCGCTCATAGGACTCGGCCAGTACCGCTCGCACGCCGAGCAGGCGGGTGCCCTTGGCGGCCCAGTCGCGGGAGGAGCCCGTGCCGTACTCCTTGCCGGCGATCACCACCAGCGGCGTCCCCTCCTGCTGGTACGTCATGGCGGCGTCGTAGATCGCCATCTGCTCACCGGAGGGCACATGGCGGGTCTCGCCGCCGACCACGCCATCGAGCATCTCGTTCCTGATGCGCACGTTGGCGAAGGTGCCGCGCATCATCACCTCGTGGTTGCCGCGACGCGACCCGTAGGAGTTGAAGTCCACCGGCTTCACGCCCCGCTCCTGAAGGTAGCGCCCGGCGGGGCTGTCGGGCTTGATGGCGCCGGCCGGCGAGATATGGTCGGTGGTCACGGAATCGCCCAGCATGGCGAGTACCCGGGCGTCCTTGACGTCCTCGATGGCGGGAGGCGTGCGTCCCATGCCCTCGAAGAAGGGGGGATGCTGGATGTAGGTGGAGTCCTTTGACCACTGGTAGACCTTGCTCTGCGGCACCTCGATGGCCTGCCAGACCTCGTCGCCGTCGAACACCTCGGCATACTGCTTGCGGAACATGGCGGTGTTGACCTGCTCCACGGCCTCGGCGATCTCCGCCTGGCTGGGCCAGAGGTCCCTGAGATAAACCGGCTTGCCGTGATGGTCGATGCCCAGGGGATCACGGGTCAGGTCGAGCTGGACGTTGCCGGCCAGGGCATAGGCCACCACCAGCGGCGGCGAGGCCAGCCAGTTGGTCTTGACCAGCGGGTGCACCCGGCCCTCGAAGTTGCGGTTGCCGGAGAGCACCGAGGCCACGGTCAGGTCGCCCTCCTCGATGGCCTCCTCGATGGGGCCCGCCAGGGGGCCGGAGTTGCCGATGCAGGTGGTGCAGCCATAGCCCACCAGGTTGAAGCCCAGGGCATTCAGGTCATCCTGCACACCGCCGGCGACCAGGTAGTCGGTGACCACCTTGGACCCCGGTGCCAGGGAGGTCTTCACCCAGGGCTTGGTGTGCAGGCCCTTCTCGCGGGCCTTCCGGGCCAGCAGGCCGGCGGCCATCATCACGCTGGGGTTGGAGGTGTTGGTGCAGGAGGTGATGGCGGCGATCACCACGGCCCCCGGATTCAGCCGGAAGGCCTCGCCGTCGAGGTCCACGTCCTTGCTGTCATGGTGTTCGTAGCTCTCCTCGACGCCCACGGCAGTCTGGCCGCCCTCGGACATCAGCTTGCCCTTCTCGGTGGTGGAGAGCGGCTTGCCGTCGTCCTCCATGACCTTGGCGAAGACCGACTTCATGTCCTTGAGCGCCACCCGGTCCTGGGGCCGCTTGGGGCCCGCCAGGCTGGCCTCGACCTCGGTCATGTCCAGCGCCAGGGTGTCGCTGAAGACCGGCTCGTCGCCGGGCTCGCGCCACAGCCCCTGGGCCTTGCTGTAGGCCTCCACCAGTGCCAGCTGGGCGTCCTCGCGGCCGGTGAGGCGCATGTAGGTCAGCGTCTCGTCGTCCACCGGGAAGAAGCCGCAGGTGGCGCCGTACTCCGGGGCCATGTTGGCGATGGTGGCGCGGTCGGCCAGCGGCAGGTCCTTGAGGCCATCGCCATAGAACTCGACGAACTTGCCCACCACGCCGTGATTGCGCAGCATCTGGGTCACCGTCAGCACCAGGTCGGTGGCGGTGATGCCCTCGCGCAGCTTGCCGGTGAGCTTGAAGCCCACTACCTCGGGAATCAGCATGGAGACCGGCTGGCCCAGCATGGCGGCTTCGGCCTCGATGCCGCCCACGCCCCAGCCGAGCACGCCCAGGCCGTTGATCATGGTGGTGTGGGAGTCGGTGCCCACCAGGGTATCCGGGTAGGCCAGCGTCCTGCCGTCCTGCTCTTTCGTCCAGACGGTCCTGCCCAGGTACTCGAGGTTGACCTGGTGGCAGATGCCGGTGCCGGGCGGCACCACGCGGAAGTTGTCGAAGGCCTGCTGGCCCCAGCGCAGGAACTCGTAGCGCTCGTGGTTGCGTTCCATCTCGATGGCCACGTTGTCCTTGAACGCCGTGGGGTTGCCGAACTTGTCGACCATCACCGAGTGGTCGATGACCAGGTCCACCGGCGACAGCGGGTTGATGCGGGCCGGATCCTCGCCGAGGGATTCCACCGCGGCGCGCATGGAGGCCAGGTCGACGACCCCGGGCACGCCGGTGAAGTCCTGCATCAGCACCCGCGCCGGGCGATAGCCGATCTCGCGGTCGGAGTGTCCCTGTTGCTGCCAGTCGACCAGCGCCTGCATGTCCTCGCGGGAGACGCTCTCGTCATCGGCGAAGCGCAGCTGGTTCTCCAGCAGGATCTTCAGGGTCTTGGGCAGGCGGTCGATGTTGCCCAGTGCGTCGGCGGCCTTCGCCAGGCTGTGGTAGTGGTAGGTCGTGCCGCCGGCGTCCAGCGTCTGCAGGGTATCCGGTGTGGACTCGTTGCTCATG